>JAJYOH010000537.1 GCA_021796315.1 Chloroflexota bacterium | reverse complement strand
CTTTGGACAAATTGATTTTTATCATTGCATTGCCTATTCCAGCGATGTATGCTTCTACAAAGTGGGCGGTGGATTCGGTAATGAAATTCCTGGTGATGGCCTCGGCATTTTCCGCCTTGGAGAATACGCGCGGGCTTTGGGATATGGCGCTCCTTCTGGAATTGAATTACCCGGCGAGGCTAGTGGTCTGATCCCTGATCCTAAATGGAAACGTATCACGCAAGGTGAGAACTGGTCTACTGGCGATACTTATATCGCAACGGTAGGACAGGGATATGTCTTGGCGACCCCGTTGCAAGTATTGATGTCCGGTGAAACGATGGCGAATAGTGGCAAGTTGATGCAGCCAACGATTGTCCGCCAGATCACGGACAGCGAAGGCAATGTTCAGACGGTATGGTACAGTCCCAGCGATTCAACGCAGTGGATTCCTCATCAGAGCGTCGACGCACAAGGCAATGTCCATCAGGACTGGCTCCAATTGGGAAGTGATAAGGTCGCGAATCAATTGCCCGCGGGGAGTTACCAGATTTCGCCATTTGTTCCGAACATGAAATGGGATATCACCAAAGATCCGCGCATTGGTACTTTTACTTGCGAGGCAGGGAACTGCATTCCAACCGGTCAACATATAACTGTGGCTCCAGATGTTGTGAAGGATGTGCAAAAGGGAATGCGGTTGGCTGTTACAGATCCGCGCGGGACGCTGCATGCAGCTTTTGTAACTGATTATCCACTGCCGATTGCTGTGGCCGGTAAAACCGGGACTGCCGAATACTGCGACGATGTGGCGCTGGCAGCCAATCGCTGTCAATATGGTCAATGGCCCTCCCACGGATGGACGTTGGCATACGCCCCCTACGAAAACCCTGAAATCGTTGTCGCAGCGTTCATGTACAATGGCGGCGAAGGCGCGGTGGTCGCTGCGCCGGTTGTTGCCCGTGTAATGCAGGCGTACTTTGAATTGAAATCCATAGATCAGGCAAATTCCGGCGGTGGATAAAGACTCATAGCAGATTTTTATAGCAGGCGGGTGGGCACATGCTATAATCTGTCGCAATTGCCGGATGGATGAAATAGATTCCCTGATCCAGATCAAAGGACTGCGCGACAGCCTGCTGGTTTCCATTGCCGAAGCGCCATGGGAAGAGCAGCGCGCTGCACTGCTTTCACAGATTGACGCGAGCCAGGCTTTCTTTCAAGGTGCACGCTTGGCGTTGGATGTCGGCACGCAAATTGTCAAAGTAAACGAATTGGTTGAATTGCGTGACCGCCTTTCAGAACGCAACGTTTCATTGTGGGCCGTAATCAGCGAATCACCGACGACGGAAAAGACGGCCCAACTTCTTGGCTTGGCGACTCGGATTTCAAAACCTCGTCCTGAAGATACGCGGCAGTTTGCAGTTCAAGACCTCGGCGAGGAAACCGCGCTTTTCATAAACAAGACTCTCCGCTCAGGCACGCGGATTGAATTTGAGAGTCATGTTGTGGTGCTCGGCGATGTAAACCCCGGTGCGGAAATTATCGCTGAGGGAAATGTCGTCGTGTGGGGACGGCTGCGCGGCGCTGTCCACGCCGGATCGAAAGGAAATGAGAGCGCGGTCGTGTGTGCGCTTGATTTTATGCCGATGCGTTTGCAGATCGCGGAAGATGCGATGAATGTCTCAGACCGGAAAGAGACCGGTCAACCCGAAATGGCTTTTATTCAAGACGAAAGAGTCATCATTGAACCCTGGCAACCGGGAAATACAGGATAACCCATGACAGCTCATGTGATCACGATCTCATCTGGTAAAGGCGGCGTTGGTAAAACAACGACCGTGGCAAATCTCGCCGTGGCGCTCGCGGCAGATGGCGCAAAAGTTGTTTGTATTGACGGCGATATCGGCTTGCGTAATTTGGATGTCGTCATGGGGCTCGAGAACCGCATCGTTTATGATATCGTGGATGTGATCGAGGGACGCTGCAAATTGCGGCAGGCGATGATCCGCGATAAACATCTGAATGAGCTGTATTTAATCCCGGCGGCTCAAACGCGGGATAAGAATGCGGTCTCGCCATCCGATATGACTCGTCTCTGCAATGAGCTTCGCCCTGAAGTGGATTTCATCCTGATCGATTCGCCCGCGGGCATTGAACGCGGTTTCCGCAACGCCATTGCACCCGCCGACCGCGTTTTGGTCGTGACGAATCCAGAAGTCTCCGCGGTGCGCGATGCGGATCGCGTTGTTGGAATCCTTGAAGCAGAAGAAAAGCGCGAGACAGCACTCATCATCAACCGCTTGAATCCGATTTTAGTGAAACAGCACGACATGCTTTCCGCGGAAGATGTACTCGACTTGCTTGGTGTGAAACTCATTGGAGTTGTTCCCGAAGATGAAGGTGTGATCGTCAGCTCGAATCGCGGTGCGCCGGTCGCACAAGATCCGAAGAGCCGCGCCGGTCAGGCGTTCCGCAATATTGCCAAACGCATCAAGGGCGAGAATGTCCCGTTTTTAGAATTTGGCAAACAAGATGGCCTATGGGATCGCATCCAGAAAATGGCCGGGGGGAGGAAAGCATGATGAAGTGGTTTGGACGCAAGCCCAGCGCCGACAGCGCAAAGGAACGTTTGCAATTGGTGTTGATCCACGACCGGACTGCATTGACACCCGCTGAGATGACGGCGCTCAAAGATGAACTTCTGGCTGTCATTTCGCGCCATGTTGAAATTGATCCGGATGCGGTACAAATCCAGTTGGAGCACGATGGCCGCACGCAGCGTCTTTTGGCTGATATTCCATTGAGGAGTGCATCACGCCGTCGCGCGGGATAGAGTTAGTATGCGCGGTCTTTCGTGGCGTAATTTCGACTTTTTGCTTTTAGGCGCGGTCATACTGGCGAGCGCGTTTGGGGTCATGATGATCCGTTCAGCCATTGCCGGGAATGAGACATTGGCTGGCTATGATACACGTCAGACCTATTTTGCTTTGGCCGGTGTCGCGGTCATTGTGCTTCTGGCCAGCATTGACTATCGCTACTGGCTCTCCATTCATTGGCCGATCTATCTTGGTATCATGGTTTTTCTTGTGGCGCTGTCCGGCCTTGGACAGGCGGCGTTTGGCGCACAGCGCTGGTTCCAGGTTGGAACGTTGTTTTTACAGCCGACGGAATTTGCGAAGATCGTCATCATCCTGGTTTTAGCGCGTTACTTTGAAAAAAGTCAGAACGACTCGCGAGACTTGAAATGGCTCGTGAAGAGTCTCTTGTGGGTCTGGGGATTGGTCATTTGGATTTTGCTCCAACCGAATTTGTCCAACGTGATCGTGTCCATGGTGATTTGGGCGGGACTGGTTTGGATGAGCGGCGTTCAAATCAAGCAGATCATTGGTTTGGGCTTTGCCTTCGTCTTGATTGCTGTGATCGGATTCCGTTTCCTGCAGCCCTATCAGCAGGCGCGTGTTCTCAACTTCATCCAGCCCGATCAAACGGCTCGACAAGGCGCGGTCTATAACGTCCAGCAGGCATTGATTGCCATTGGCTCTGGCGGCCTGTTCGGTGAAGGTTACGGTCACGGAACGCAGACGCAATTGCGCTTCTTAAAAGTCCGCCAGACTGACTTTATTTTTTCCGCGACGGCTGAAGAGTTCGGGATCATCGGTGCGATCATCATCCTCCTCCTCGAAGCGTTTATCATCTGGCGATGCATCCGCGCCGCACAGAAAGCGCGCGATGTCTCAGGTGCGATGATCGCATTAGGCGTGGCAATCCTGTTGTTTTTCCAGGGCGCGGCCAATATCGCCGTGAATCTGAATCTAATCCCGGTCTCTGGATTGCCGCTTCCGTTCATCAGTTATGGCGGTTCCGGCTTGATGTCGTTGATGATCGGCGTGGGGCTTGTGGAAAGTGTCGTGATGCGCCACAAAGAGTTGGAATTTTAAATTCTTCTTGCATTGAAGAAAGTTATAGAAAGGTTATTATTGCATGACTGATTACAGCAAGCCTGTGCGTGTTCGCTTCGCGCCTTCCCCGACAGGCCATATACATTTGGGTGGAGCGCGGACTGCGTTGTACAACTACCTTTTCGCGCGTCGCGTGGGCGGAAAATTCATCCTGCGAATCGAAGATACGGACCAAAAGCGATATGTGCCTGAAGCCGAACAGGAAATCATAGACGCCTTGGATTGGCTGGGTCTTGATTTGGATGAGGGGCCGACTGTTGGCGGCACTTATGGACCTTATCGTCAAACAGAACGC
>JAJYOH010000536.1 GCA_021796315.1 Chloroflexota bacterium | reverse complement strand
GCTATCCATTCCGCGCGATTTGTGGGTTAACATCCCCGGATTTAGCTATAGCCGCATCAACACAGCCTGGACTACTGGTGAGGCCGCTAAATTGCCGGGCGGCGGCCCTGGTCTGGCGATGAAAACCGTCTCGCAATTTGTCGGCGTACCTGTCCAATACTATGTTCAAGTAAGCTTTGATACCTTTGTCTCACTCATTAATGAGATTGGCGGCGTTGATGTCTATTCGGATGAGAATTTGGTGCTTGATCCTATGGGTACCGGCAAGGATCATGTTAGGATCACCTGTTGCGGCATGCGGCATTTGACCGGTCAAATTGCCCTGGCCTATGCGCGTTGCCGCGAGGAATCCAAGGGATGTACTGATGGCGACGTGGGCCGCGCCAAGCGTCAGCAGAAAGTGATTCTCGGGATTCGCGAAAAAGTATTCAGCCCGGAGTATTTCCCTAAATTGATGGCCCAGGCGCCACAGCTGTATAAAATTTTTTCCGCAGGAATTCGCACCAACATGACGTTCGATGACGCGCTCAAACTGGCGGTTTTGGCGAAGGATATTCCCGTCGAAAGCATTAAGCAGGGCGTAATTGATAACAGCATGACCGTCTTTGAGAATGTAACACTTGGCGGACAGAATGCGAGCGTCATCAAACCTGTCCCTGATAAGATCCGCCTTTTGCGCGATGAAATCTTTACTTCGGGCGGAGCGGTTGGTCCGATCGCGCAGGGTGATCCGGTGGCTTTGATGAAGGCAGATGGCGCTCGTGTGCGCGTTACAAATAACACATACACTGCTCAACTCGATACCCGTACGGGCAACTTCCTGATCTCGCAGGGCATGCAAGTCACAGAACTGGGCGCTCCGACCGGGGTCTCTGACCAAACGACCGTAGTTGTATACTCTCCCAAGTTGTATGCCTTACGGTATTTGATCTCCATGTTTGGTATAACGAGCAGCAACCAAATCTTTTTCAAAAGTGATCCGGCCTCGGCAGTCGATATAGAAATCAGAGTTGGGAACGATTGGGTGGCCAAACTCCCAGCAGGATATTAGACCTCTTGCATAAGTAATGTGTCCCTGTTTTTCCGTCCGCTAAACTGCGCGAATTCTCGTGAATTTTTAGCCATCCTGCGCGCCGTGGATTATTTGTCGAAACATAAACTGAATTGGCCGATCTATTCTGACTCCGAGACGGCCATGACCTGGGTCAAGGCGAAGAAGTGCAACACCAAGCTGGCGCGTTTGTCAACGAACGCGATGTTGTTTGAATTGATCGCGCGGGCAGAGCAGACCCTAAAGGCCTCCAAGACCTTTAGGGTCTATAAATGGGAGACCGAGCTTTGGGGCGAGAACCCCGCAGATTTTGGGAGGAAGTAAGTTGACGTATAATTCAAGTATGGAAACCCCAAAGGTTTTTCAAGTCCCCCCGCTAAATAAACGCAAACGCATTCCGATGAAGACAATTCGCGCGATTGCAAAGCACATCGCCGAAAAATTCGACCCGGAGCAGATCATTCTGTTCGGCTCGCACGCCTATGGAAAACCGACTGCCTGGAGCGATGTGGATCTGCTGGTGGTGATGGAGACTCCCAAAGGGGAATTGGAAACTTCATTGGAAATTGGTCGAACACTTCCTGATATTACGTTTGGTGTTGATATCGTGGTTCGCTCACGAAAAGTAATTGAAAAACGGAAGAAACTCGGCGATTGGTTTTTGATTGATATAACCAAAAAGGGAAAAATCCTTTATGAACGAAGTAACTGACGAATGGGTATTCAAAGCTGAGGAGGATTTCTACAGTGCAGACATGCTACTGCACGCCATAGAAATTCCCGTGGCGAGTACCGCTTCTTTTCATTGCCAGCAATGCGCGGAAAAATACATCAAGGCATTTTTACAGGAGAACCAGGTTTATTTTGAGCGTACGCACGTTCTGAAGAGTCTATTGGATTTATGCTTATCGATTGACAAGGGTTTTGAACAACTTGGCGATGACGTGATTAGTTTAGACGGATATGCAGTTGGCATAAGATATCCAGGCGCCAATATATCAGTAGAACTTGCGGAAGCTGCTTTTGACGCTACAAAACGTGTGCGGAAATTCGTCCGAAGTAAACTCAACATTAAATAAGATGCTGACCTGGCTTTTCGTGAGAACCCAGCGAATTTTGGGAGGAAGTAATTCGTTCGCAAACAAAAAAGCGGACGGCGTTCGCGGCCCACAACTTTCTTACAAATCTTCCGGTTTCAATCCCGTAACTTTTGCCGGCCTCGCCAGCATCTTTGGTCTAATCTCATCGCTATCATGAAAAGCAAAAACTACATCGGGCCAGCCTGAACGTTCCAGGACTTTATGTGAGCCTGTCTGTCTTTTGACGCGCCAACCGATGCGTTGGAGCGCGGCCAGCAAACGTTTCGCTTTGACGGATTTCCAATCGCTCATGCCGCAGAGAAGGAGAACATCAGCGTGGAGGCGGCTTCGCCATTTTCGAGCCGGTCTGCAATGACGCGCAAAGCCAGCGCTTGGGCATGGGCAATGGCGTCATCAGGGTCTTTGCCATAAGTCAAGACGCCGGGCAGTTCCTTCACTTCCGCCAGCCAGCGGCCATCTTCTTCCTTTTCGTATTCGACAGTAAATTTTATTTCAGCCTGCCTTTCAGCAAATTCATTATAGCAGAACCGACATATTTTGCTCTATAATGGCGCAATGGAAAAATATTGCATGGTTTTCGTAAAACTTGAGTTCACCTTTCTGTGCGGCGAAAACCCCGCCGATTTTGGGAGGAAGTAACCGATGAAATTCACGCGAACGATTTTGTTCCTGCTGATGTTTGCTTTTGTTTCAGCTTGTAATTCAACAATTCCAACACCCACCGAAGGTCCCACAAACACACCTGCGCCAACTGCAACAGAAACCCCCACCCCCACACCAGATGCCACAGCCACCAGCGAGCCGACCAAGCCCCCCGAGCCGACGGTTGAGCCATACGACTTGAGTCTTAAAACTTGCACACCGGACGATACCCCGGCTATTTTGGCTGCCGTGCAGGAAAAGTTTAAATTTTCGGAAGTTACTCCAAGCGGGAGAATGATAACTAATATAGAAACGTCGCCGACATACTCCGGAAAAATGGAAGTTGCTTTCAAATGCGCACTCAAAGGCAAAATGAAAGACCCAAGCGGGAAGCAGGGGGATGTTTCTGTTGATGGACTCACCTTGGTTGTTTTTCATATAAAAGTTGCCGGGCAGGACGCTTTTTTGCAATTGATTTACGATAGCTTGGGACTTAGAGACATCTTTAATGGCAACAAGTTAAGAGTCGGCCGACCAGGAATTTCGTATGTCTCACCTAACGCAGATATGAAACGGCTGCAGCCGCAATTAGTTAATCTATTATATTTAGAAGAGTATAATGGTTTATCAAGTAAGCTTTCTCAGTTCAAGCCGGATGCGCCCCTTTCTAAAGATATTCAATTCCAACCTTTTGAGGGTGTGTTTTTTTGGGATTAATTTTTTCTTCACATAATCTCCAAAAAGTGTAATAATAGTTTTGTGCAAGGTAAATCTTTATATAGTTATTTATTGAACAGTATATTATTTCTTTTTGTTTTACTAACTTTATATTATTCTTTTACGTTTAATGTAAAAGCCGGTTGTTGCAGCAACTCAGATTGTAATAGTGGGGTCTGCGTAAATACTCCAAATCCATGTCTTCCAAACAGCGGTAACCAGGGTGTTTGTGTCAGTCCTTATGAAACCTGTTCAGGATCGGCACAAAGCAGCTCTTGTACAAGCGGCCTGTGTTGTATAGATAAATTGTGCAGGAGTTGTGGCGGTGGGACAAGTGGGACAATCGGATTTAATAGATGCCAGAGTATTTCATACACTAAACGTATTGGTGGAACACCTGATAACGTTCACCCTTTTGATATTTACAATCAGGATAATAAAGGCAGAACATCATTCCGGGAATTCGGGGTAACTCCATGGACAGGTTATTGGTATGATTCCGGATGTGCCGGCAGTCAGTGTTGGGGGCAGATAATCTTGACAGCATCTCATTTTTATGTAACCCCTACAGCTATCCCAAATTACACTCTTTATTACGAAGTTGGCGGGGCCGATTATGGAAATACTAGTACATCTTGGCATAAATGGGGCTTTGGTATAAGATAGGCAGACCAAGAAGGAGAAGCCAAGAATGCCCATACCGAAAGCACAGGTTGTAAATTTATCGGATGCCGAACGAAACGGTTTAGA
>JAJYOH010000535.1 GCA_021796315.1 Chloroflexota bacterium | reverse complement strand
GGCCAAAGGTATTGGCCGAACCTATGCCAACAAAATATCAAACAGGAAATAAAGATGACGGTTGTGGTTTGAATATTTTTTGTTGGTTGAAGAAATGGTTTGGAGGCGGTTCAACCCCACCAGTGCCAACACCAGATATCAGCGCAATTCAAACTCAAGCCATGCAGACTGCTGTTGCGCCATATACACAAACTGCACAGGCAAGGCCAACGGCTGTGCCGACCGCTACACCACTACCATTAAGCTTAAAGGTTGCTGGCTTAGCTGACCAAAGATATCAATCTAACAACCCCAATTATTACCAATTTGGATACGATGGTTCTTTTCCCGGAAGCTCCAATTGCTCAAACTTTGTGTCCCAAGTACTATGGGAATCTGGGATTAGGTTTCCCGCCTCAACTTGGAATGGAGACGCTTACAAATCTAGCCCCTTGCAAGCAGGACTTGGGGCGTGGTATCGAACCCCTGAACAGCAACAATTGTTTTCATCATATAACGGTGAGTTTCGAATAGTTCTTAAAGGCTCTATTTCACTCAAAGATGATCCCGCTTACACTTCTATCTTAAAAAATTATCCCCAACTCTTTTCACCAGGCAATTTAGTTTTCTCACGCGACAATATTTCTTTCAAGCAGAACGGTGATCTTGTGCCCGCGCGATCTGGGGAGGGACAATTTTCTCATGTTGTTATAGTTGACATAAATTCAACTCCCGGTAATCCGCTAGTCATAGAACAAGATGGTCCTGCCGATTATGTTGTAGAAAATGGAGCATACAAGGCAATTTGGGATTCGACTGCCCAAAACGGCAATGGAGATTATTTTTATGTGCGAAATCAGATGCCAAACCGCCAGCCGCGAGCATTGAGCGATGTGCCAACCAATCCAATTATTGTTACAGGTAACCCGGCGGGAGATACAATAGTTACGGTGAGTCCTGCACAACTCTCAATCGTTCCTGTTGAAAAAATTGACTTGTCAACCTACGGGATAAGCCCCGATGTCTTAAGGACTAACCCAAGACAATTCCTAAATCCCGATCTACAAACGTCCAAACCCTGTTTTCAGATCCAAGAATCTCTTTATTATTGTCCTCCCACATCCACAATTTCCGGTACTCCTATGCCATGAACAAGATAATATTTTTTCTTTTTCCTCTTTTGATAATAACTAGTTGTCAACAGGTTTTGCCAACGCGATCTATATTGGCAACTCCATCAGGAACAATATCGGTAACAACTAAAGTAAAACCTGTAACAACCATTACCGATTCTATGTATATGACTGCTGTAGCGTCCATGGCGCCTCCTCAACCTACTCCAACGCCTTTCCCGACATTGGATCTTGCGCCAAGAGGCAAGATTGTCTATATTGACTTGAATATGCACGTTCTGCATGTAATGGATGGAAATGGCAATAATGATATAAGTACAATAGTAGAAGCCGGTGATCAACCAACATGGTCGCCAGACGGGAAAAACATTGTTATGACCTGTTCTTCAATGGAGGATAATGTGTCAATTTCGCAGCTCTGCTTTTACGACACGGCTTATCTGGGAACAAGCGATGCTAACGCTCATGTGATCAAAATGGATATTTCTCAAACCACACAGAACTCAGGCTTTATTTCATCATATAGCTGGTCTCCTGACAGTCAGCATCTGATTGTCTTATTGGATTATGTTAGTTATCGTAAATTATGTACTCTAACCATAAAAACTAGAGGGGTAGATTGCAGCACGTCGAACTATATTTTGAACGGTTTCTCGAATGACGATCTTCAGATCTTTCGTTCGGCAACTTCTGTCGCATGGTCGCCAACAAATCAAAACTTGATAGCGATTGCTGTACCATCTTTTAGCTCTGGTAGAATACTTCTTGGAGATTTAGTACATCACAGACTAGCCGAAATTTCATTTCCCGTTACTCTTTTTGATTTAGGCGATTCCATTGCTTGGTCTCCAGACGGAAAACAAATTGCCTTTACTCATTCTGGAACAACGGGAGGTTTAACTCTTGCTCCCGTCTGCCAAAACTCTGCTTGCTTGTTATACCCACCAGGTCCAATCTTGGGAGTAATCAATATTGATGGGACAAATTATAAGAAAATAGTAGATGGTGTGGATATCTTCTATCGCTGGCCGCTTGGCAAAGCTCAATATGACTTTCCGCCAATATCAACTTATGGACAGTATTATAAATTTGATTATCCGTCTTGGTCCCCTGATGGACGTTTCCTGACATTCGTAGCCAAAGTATCTCCATTTCAACACATGATCTATACAGAACCTTTTCGGGTTGATTTAAATACAGGCTATTTTATTCACTTTGAATTTAATTCAATTCCTAATTGGTCACATTAATTTAAGAGAGTAACTTATGATAAGTTTCCTTGAATCTCGTTGGCCTATTATCTCCATCCTGCTCTTGTTCGTTTTGCTGTTCGCGCTGATCTTCTCGCCTTCCTCAGCGGGGACGCTAGCAATCGCCATGCTCATTTTGAGCTTGGGTATGGCAGTCTTCTTCATCGTGCGCAGGCAAATACAATCTTTTCGCGAAAACAAAATTGGCCGCGCCACACTCGCGCGCAACATCTATTTTGAAGTATTGGGACTGTCGCTCACCATTGCCCTGTCCATCCTGCTTGCCCAACTCATCGCCGGGACAATCAATCCGCTCATGGGCAGTGACTGGTTGAGCATCGGGATCACCATTGGTTTGTCCATGCTGGGCGGATTGGGCGCGGCATGGCTGGTCAAGGTGACGTGGGGTAGGTTGGTAAAGTCCAAGCTGGGGTGAGAATCAAAAACTGGTTAGACAGCAAACAAAGCTGCTCGCCCTACAAACACTCCTTCAACTCTCCTGATTGGTGTGGATGCCGCAACTGTCTCAGCGCTTTGCCTTCGATCTGACGGATGCGTTCGCGCGTCAAGCCGAATTTCTGGCCGACTTCTTCAAGCGTGTATGTGTTTCCATCTACAAGCCCGAAACGCAGACGAAGTACGTGCGCTTCGCGCGGGGAGAGCCTGGTAAGCGCTTCTTCCAGCTTGTCTTTCAACATGGATTCGTACACGCTTTGCTGTGGCGTTGGGGAGATGTCGTCCTGGATGAACATGCCCAATTCGGACTCTTCATCGTCGCCGACGGGGGATTCGAGTGAGATCGGTTGCCACGCGACTTTGTGAATCCATTTCACTTTTTCAACACTTAGTTTGACTTTCTTCGCAAGTTCTTCGATGGTGGGCTGACGCCCCAATTTTTGTTCAAGATCGTGCGTGGCTTTGTAAAGTTGTTGGATGCGATCGACCATGTGGACGGGCACGCGGATAGTCCGCGATTGATTGATAAGCGCACGTGAGATGGTTTGCCTGATCCACCAGGTGGCATAGGTCGAAAAGCGGAAGCCGCGGTGATAATCATATTTCTCAACAGCCTTCATCAGGCCGAGATTGCCCTCCTGAATTAAATCCAGAAATGGCACTCCGCGTCCCATGTAGTGTTTGGCGACTGAAACGACCAACCGTGTATTGGCTTTGATCAGATGTTCGCGGGCGGTAACGGCTTCCTGGATGATCGGTTCGAGTTTGTAGCGCGCTGCCGCCGCACCATGCCCTCTAAGGGTGAGTAGTTTAGCCTTGGCGCGATTTCCTTTTTCGATGCGGATGGCAAGACTGAGTTCATCTTCCATCGAAAGCAGCGGCACACGCGACATCTCTTTGAGATAAATGCTGATCGAGTCTTCGCCGGAGTGGCGCTCGTTCGAGCGTGGCTCAAGGTCGGTGAGGGATGAGTCCGCTGCGGGGGCGATGTCTGAGGCGGTTTCTTCGTCTGCATCCAAAACATCCACACCGCGGTGTCGCAGTACGCTGCGAAGAGCGCGCAATTTTCCCTTATCCTGTGCGGAATCGGGAGAGACCGCCATCAGATCATCGGCGGTCAGGTATCCCTGAATGCCGGCTTTTTCCATCAGAAGTTCGAGCGTTGATTCTCGTTGCTGTGCCGACAAAGCCCCTCCAGAGTGCAGTGGGTTATAACAATTTTTTCAAAACAGAGAACGGCGAGTCGTCTTCAGGTTGTTTGTGGCCGCAATCGGCGAGGTTGAGGTCCTGCCCGCATTCGATGCACAGGCCTTTGCAATTCGGTTTACAAATGGGTTTGATGGGCACTTCGAGCAGGGCGTATTCGCGCAGCATTTCGGCGAGATCGATCTGCGCGTCTTCGGGGATGATCAAATCTGATTCGTTCACAGCTTTGTGAACGAACGAA
>JAJYOH010000056.1 GCA_021796315.1 Chloroflexota bacterium | reverse complement strand
TTTTTATTTGCGTCCTTGCGGCTTTGCGTTAAATCTCTGAGATTACTTTGCGGCGGAACGTCGCGCTGACCAATTCTTTCGAAACGGTATCCGCTTCAAGCTTGCCCTGAGCGCATCGAAGGGTCTGGAAGTGACGCAAGTTTTCTCTTCCTTGTCCTTTTCGGAAAAATCTGATTGCTGATTGCAACATCCGCCCGTATAATATTCAAAATTGATTTTGATTGGAGGATGCCATGCCCTTCGGTTATACCGGAAAGATTTTGCACGTTGATCTTACCCACGGCAAGCTCGAGGTCGAAACCCCGCCTGAGGCGTTCTATCGCAAATACATGGGTGGTTCCGCGATGGGACTGTATTACATCCTGAAGGAAATGCCCAAAGGTGTCGACGCGCTTTCGCCTGAAAATGTTTTGACGTTGATGTGCGGCGTGACGACCGGCGCGGCCATTTCAGGCCAGAGCCGCATCAATGCCAACGCCAAGTCGCCGATCAGCGGCGGCATCGGCGATTCGCAGGGCGGCGGATTCTTCCCGGCTGAACTTAAATTTGCGGGCTTCGATGGAATCGTCATCAAGGGAAAATCTCCCAAACCTGTTTATCTCAAAATTGTGGACGGCAAGTTCGAACTGCAGGATGCCGCTCATTTGATGGGCAAGATCACCGGCGATGTGGATGCGATCCTGCACCAGGAAGTCGACCCTAAAGCGGAAATTTTGCAGCACGGCCCGGCGGCGGAAAAGGGTGTGTTGTTCTCCAGCTTGTTGAGCATGTCCAACCGAAATAATGGGCGCACCGGCATGGGTCTGGTGATGGCATCGAAGAATTTGAAGGCCGTGGTTGTGCGCGGGACTCGTAAGATGCAACTGGCTGACGCCAAAGGCGTGACCGCTCTCAACCGCGTCGGCCCGAAGGATCTGCCGAATAATCCCGATATGGACGGTCTCGCAAAATACGGCACAGCCAGCGTGGTCATGCCGCAGAACTCGATGGGTACGCTGCCTACTTTCAACTACAACGAAGGTCAGTTTGAAAATTGCGAACCGATCAGCGGCGAGAAGATGGCCGAGACGATTCTCAGAGAGCGCGAAACTTGTTACGCCTGCGTTGTGAAATGTAAACGCGTTGTTGAAATTAAAGAGGGCGCTTATAAAGCCGATCCGAATTACGGCGGGCCTGAATACGAGACGCTCGGCACCTTCGGTTCTTATTGCGGGATCAGCGATCTGGCCGCCGTTGCGCTGGCGAATCAAATCTGCAATGAAAACGCGGTGGATACCATCGCTTGCGGCGCGACGATTGCCTTCGCGATGGAATGTTACGAGAAGGGTATCATCACCAAGGAACAGACGGGCGGGCTTGAGTTGAAATTCGGCAGCGTGGACGCGATGCTCACTGCGCTGAATCAAATCGTCAATAATGAAGGCGTGCTGGGAAAAGTTTTGTCACAGGGCTCGGAACGCGCCGCAAAAGTTTGGGGCAATGGTGCGGACGAATGTCTCATCACGGTCAAGGGTGCGGAGATGCCGGCCCACATGCCGCAGGCCAAACGTTCGCTCGCCCTTATTTATTCGGTCAATCCGTTCGGCGCCGACCATCAATCCAGTGAGCATGACTGGATGATCGAAGATGGCATTGCGTCCGATCTTTACATGGGACGTTTATCCCTGCTTGGAATGCCGAACAAACTCGAACCGATGTCGCTGGGCGTGGACAAGGTCAAGTTCGCCTGGCTGACGGAAGTTTTCTATTCCATGCTCGACAGCCTCGAGCTGTGTCAATTCGTCTGGGGTCCAGGCTGGACGCTTTACGGTCCGAAAGAAACGGTGGACTTTGTCAATGCTACCACAGGCTGGGATGTCACGCTGGAAGAGTTGATGGCAGTCGGCATCCGCCGCTTGAATCTCATGCGGACCTTCAATGCCCGCGAAGGAATCGATCGCAAGGCGGATAAACTCCCCAAGAAATTTTACAAGGCGCTTCAAGGCAGCGGACCGACAGCCGGGATCGCGTTAAAAGAAGCGGACCTCAACTTTGCGATCGACGAGTACTACAAGCTGGCCGGCTGGACGAATAACGGCGTCCCCACGCGTGACTCGCTGAAGAAAGTTGACATCGAGTGGGCGGCGGATTATCTGCCCGCATGAGTTTATAAAAATTTTCCGCGAAGACCGCAAAGCGCGCAAAGAAAAAATTTCTTCGTGCTCTTCGTGACTTCGCGGTTCAAAAAAGGAACATCATGACCAATCAACTCTACACTGAAAATTTTCCCCACATGACTCCTGCCTTGAGTCGCATCTTCAACTTTGTTGCTGAGCGCGCCGAAGGCTCGTACATCTACACCGATGACGGCAAAAAACTCCTCGACTTTACCAGCGGCATCGGCGTGACCAATACCGGGCATTGCCATCCGAAAGTCGTTGAGGCTATTCGCGAACAGGCCGGAAGTTTTCTGCACGCGCAGGCCAACATTGTGATCCATAAACCGATGCTGCAATTGATCGACGAACTCCGCAAAATTGTCCCGCCTTCGATTGACAGTTTCTTCTTCGCCAACTCCGGTGCGGAAGCGGTGGAGAATGCGGTCAAAGTTGCGAAGGCTGCCACTGGCCGACAAAATATCATTGTCTTCAATGGTTCCTTCCACGGACGCACTCACGCCACCATGGCGCTGACCACATCCAAGACTGGCTATCGCACCGGCTTTGGACCATTGCCGTCCGGCATTTATGTTTCGCCGTTCCCGTACGCGTTCCGACTCGGCATGAGCGAAGAGCAGGCCTCCGCGTATGCGCTGGAGCAGCTTGAATTCCTGCTCGCTTCGCAGACCGCGCCGAAGGATACCGCCGCCATTTTGATCGAATCCGTTTTGGGCGAAGGCGGATACATTGTTCCGCCCGCCTCATTCATGAAAGGTCTGCGTGAGATTTGCGATAGGCACGGCATCCTGCTGATCTTTGATGAAGTCCAATCGGGATTTGGCCGCACCGGAAAATGGTTTGCGCTCGAACATTTTGGCGTCGTGCCCGACATCATCACCGCCGCAAAAGGACTTGCTTCCGGTATGCCTCTTTCAGGAGTCTTTACTCGCACCGACATCATGAAGAAGCTCGATGTCGGTTCCATCGGCGGAACGTACGGCGGTAACGCGGTTTCCTGTGCTTCCGCCGTTGCGACCATCCGTGTGATGAAGGAAGAGAAGATGCTTGAGAATGCGACCGAGCGCGGAATTCAATTGATGACTGGCTTGCGAAAATTGCAGGAAGAATATCCGCAGATCGGCGACGTGCGCGGCAAAGGTCTGATGATTGGAACTGAATTTGTTAATGAAGGCCAGCATCCGTCGAAAGCCAAGCCGATGGTGAAAGATATTGTCCACGCCGCGGAAGATGCTAATTTGCTCCTGCTTACCTGCGGAACGTACGATAATGTCGTGCGCTGGATCCCGCCGTTGAATGTCGCGAGCGAACAGATCAACGATGGCCTGAAAGTTTTTGAAGGCGCGCTGAAAAAGACTCTTGGTTAATTAATCTGTTTGAAGGTTGGAAAGTTTCAACGTTCAAACCTTCAAACTTTAAAACCTGCTAACATGAAAAAATCATGACCCAATCCCTCGACCGCGACAAACTCGAACAACTTCTCAAGACCGAAGAACAACTCTTCCGCAAAAACCATCCCAAATCCTACGAGCTCTACCAGCGCGCCCGCAAATCATTGCATGGCGGCGTGCCGATGTTGTGGATGATCCGCTGGGCGGGATCGTTTCCTGTTTTTGTCAAATCAGCAAAAGGCGCTCACTTCACGGATGTGGACGGCAACGATTACATTGATTTTTGTCTCGGTGATACCGGCGCAATGACCGGCCACGCGCCGGATGCAACCGTCAAGGCCATCAACGAACAGATTCAAAAAGGCATCACCCTGATGTTGCCGTACGAAGACGTCATTTGGGTCGGCGAAGAATTGCAGCGCCGCTTCAAACTTCCATACTGGCAGTTCGCCCTCACTGCCACCGATGCGAATCGTTTTGCTTTGCGCATGGCGCGCATGATCACGGGCCGCCCGAAGATTCTGGTCTTCAATTATTGCTATCATGGCACCGTCGATGAAACCTTCATCACACTTGATGAAGAAGGCACGCCCATGTCTCGCGCCAATAACATGGGGCCGCAGATCGATCCGATCTACACCACCAAGGTCATCGAGTTCAACGATGTAGCCGCGCTCGAAACGGCGCTGGCTGCGGGCGATGTGGCCGCCGTTTTGGCTGAACCCGTGATGACGAATATCGGCATCATCCATCCCGATGTGGGTTTTCATAACAAACTGCGCGAGATCACGCGACACACAGGCACTCTGCTCATCATCGATGAGACGCATACCATCTGCGCTGGTCCGGGTGGATACACCGCTTCATTCGGACTTCAGCCGGACTTCCTGACCCTCGGCAAACCGCTGGCTGGAGGCGTGCCCGCCGCCATCTATGGTTTTACCGAAGAAGTGTCGCAAGCCTTTGCTGCTAAATTGAATCTTGATGATGCGGATGTCGGCGGCATCGGCGGGACGTTGGCGGGCAATGCTCTTTCGATTGCTGCCATGAAAGCTACGCTTCAAAATGTTTTGACGGATGAGTTTTATTCCAAAGCCACAAAACTTCAGGAGCAATTTACGGCAGGTGTTGAAGTTGTCATCAAAGAATTTAATTTGCCATGGATCGTCAAACAACTTGGCAACCGCTCTGAATATTGGTTCCGCCCCACGCCGCCGAAAAATGGCGGGGAGGCGCATGCCGCCATCGATGCCGAACTTGACCGCTACATGCACTTGTATGCCCTCAATCGCGGTATCCTGATGACGCCCTTCCACAACATGGCATTGATCTCACCCGAGACAACTCAAGCCGATGTGGATTATCACACGAAGGTATTTCGAGAGGCGGTTGTTTCGTTGTTTAAATAATTATGGAGTCCAACGGCTTGCCGTTGGAAATCCCAGGAGCAAGCTCCCGGATTCCAAAGCTAGGAGTAAATAATGGCTGAATATAAATCTCAAGTCTGGCGAGTCGATGTCCGCAAGCAAACGCTGAAAATGGAACCCGTTCCCGAATCCTGGCAGCGCCTCGGCGGGCGCGGACTTTTGGCGCGCATCCTGCTCGACGAAGTGGACCCGAAATGCGATCCGCTTGGGCCGCAGAATAAATTGATCTTTGCTCCGGGACTGTTGGTGGGGCACATGCTTTCCTCGAACGATAGAATTTCAGTTGGCGGAAAATCCCCGCTGACGGGTGGCATTAAGGAATCCAATGCGGGCGGACGCACCGGTTTGCACATGACACACATGCGCATCCACGCGCTGATCATTGAAGACCAAACGTCCGACTCTGGATTTTGGGTTTTGCATCTTTCGCTGGCAGGCGCGAAATGGGAAAAAGCCGACCACCTGGCTGGACTTGGCGTTTATGAAACCGCGCCAAAGCTGATCGAAAAATATGGCGACAAGGTCGCCATCGCAATGATCGGCCCCGGCGGCGAGATGAAAATGAAAGCTGCGGGGATTCAAAATATAGATAAAGATAAAGTCCCGGCGCGCATTGCCGCTCGCGGCGGACTCGGCGCGGTGATGGGCTCGAAGGGATTAAAGGCCATCGTGTTCGACCATGCCGGTGGACAGAAGCCGCCCATCGTCGAGCCTGAAGCGTTCAAGGTCGCACAGAAGGATTATACAAAAGCCGTGATGGAACATCCGCAGTCCGTCACGTATCGTGATTATGGCACGGCGGCCATTGCGCACATGTGCGATAATTTTGGCGCGTTGCCCACGCGCAATTTTTCGAGCGGCACATTTGAACACGTGGATGACATCAGCGGAGAAACGTTGCGCGAATTTACATTGACGCGCGGCAAACCGTCCGACCCGTCGCACGCCTGCATGGCGGGCTGCACGATCAAGTGCTCGAATGTTTTTGGCGGAGAAGATGGCAAGATCATTGTCTCGCCGCTCGAATACGAGACCATCAGTTTGATGGGAACCAATCTCGGCATCCCGTCGCTGGATGCGATTGCGCGTTTGAATTGGGAAGTCAATGATCTCGGACTCGACTCGATTGAGATCGGCGCGGCGCTCGGCGTGGCGGCGGACGCAAAACTGATGGAGTGGGGCGATGGCGTGCGCGCGCTGGAATTGCTCGGCGAGATCCGCAAAGGCACGGAGCTTGGACGGATGCTCGGCGATGGCGCGACCACCACTGGAAAAAAATTAGGCATCGAGCGTGTGCCCGCCGTGAAGGGACAGGCCATGTCTGGCTACGAACCGCGCGCCATCAAAGGCACCGGCCTGACTTACGCATCCTCGCCTCAAGGCGCGGACCATACGGCGGGTCTGACCATCCGCGCCAAAGTCAATCATCTCGACCCGAACGCGCAGAAAGATGCCTCGCTGACTGCCCAGTTGAACATGGCCGGTTATGACACGATCGGCGCCTGCATCTTCGCCGGCTTTGGATACGCGGCCACACCCGATGCAGTAGTGAAGCGTTTGCTGGCGGCGCGTTATGGCTGGACTGACCTGCCTGATAATATTTTGCAGGAACTTGGCAAGCAGACCATCAAGATGGAACGCGAATTCAATCGTCGCGCTGGCTTCACTAAAAAAGATGACCGCCTGCCCGAGTGGATGACAAAAGAAATGCTCCCGCCACTCAACAGCGTGTTCGATGTGCCGGAAGATGTGATCGATAATATTTTTGACGGAATTGAATAAAGCAAAAAACTTCCGAAGTCTCTGAGACTTCGGAAGTTTAATGTTGAGCCACCGAAGGGATTCGAACCCTTGACCTGACGATTACGAATCGTCTGCTCTACCAGCTGAGCTACGGTGGCGTTTTATTGGCGGCGGGGATTATAAAGTATTCCAACTAATCCCGCAAGTTTTTGCTGGTTCATGTTGTCTGTTAGACGGCGAATTGATTGTGTCCGCCAAATCTTGAATATTTCATCAGGTATCAATGTTAAGAATTGCAATGCTTTCCTATCACACCTGCCCGTTAGCCACTTTGGGCGGCAAAGACACCGGCGGGATGAATGTTTACGTCCGCGATCTAACGCGTGAGTTGGGCCGGCAGGGTGTCCATGTGGATGTATTCACGCGTTCGCAGGATGAACACGTGCCGCACGTTTTGCACGACCTGGGTTATGGCAACCGAGTCGTCCACGTGGCGGCAGGGCCTGAGGTCCCGGCCCCGAAGCGTGAACTGCCAGAGTATATTCCGCAATTCGTGGAAGGCGTCAAAGCCTTTGCGGCAGAAAAAGGCATCCACTACGATCTCATCCACAGCCATTACTGGATGTCGGGACTGGCGGCGGAATCATTGAAGCAGGCCTGGGACGTGCCGGTGGTGCACATGTTCCACACTTTGGGTGAGATGAAGAACCGCATCGCGCGGACCGAGGCCGAGCGCGAGACCCCGGAGCGGATTCTTGGCGAAAAGCGAGTCCTGTCAATCGCTGATCGCATCATCGTTGCGACACTGGCCGAACACAGCCAGCTTCGGTTTCTCTACAAAGCGAGTAACAGTAAATTAGTTATCATCCCGCCCGGCGTGGACACCAGCCACTTTTATCCGATTCCCGCCGATGAAGCCAAACAGGTGATCGGTCTAAAATCCGAAGATCGCATGGTGTTGTTCGTGGGGCGCATCGAAGCGCTCAAAGGCGTGGACACTTTGATTCGAGCGATGTCATGTCTCAAGGTCAAAGATGTGCATCGGCCCGTGCATCTGGCGATCATCGGCGGCGAACCGACCGCCGATCCGCGTGAGATGTCCATCGAAATGGCGCGCTTGCAGAAATTATGCGACGAGCTTTGTCTGGGTCAGATGGTTGTGTTTCTTGGAAAGCGCGGACAGGATACCCTGCCATATTATTATTCCGCTGCCGAAGTGTTGGTGATGCCGTCGCTGTATGAATCGTTCGGCATGGTGGCGCTCGAAGCCATGGCTTGCGGCACGCCTGTGATCGCCTCGGAAGTCGGCGGCTTGGGTTTTCTCGTGCAGGATGGCGAGACCGGCTTCACGGTCCCGGACGGTGAGCCGGATAAATTATGCGAGAAGCTTTCGCTTTTGCTCGGCGATCATGAGTTGCGCGAGTCGATGGGACGGCGCGCGGCGGATTATGCCTGCTCGTATGATTGGGAAAAGATAGCAAGGCAGATCGTGGACGTGTATGAGGGTTTGGTGGGAGTGAAGGAAATCTAAACTACCAAGCGGGGGACTAAATTCCCCAACGGGGAATCAAACTACGGGGCGGGGGAACTAAGCTACGAAGCCAGGAATCAAAACTACGAAACTGGGGATTTAGTTGTCCCTTACTCTTGACACTGCTGTTATCGGTGGGCGGCGCTTCTATTTAACAGAGGCAGATGGAATCACTTGTGCCTTCATTGCTTTTATGGCTTGAATTTCGCCAATATGCCAGATACAACCTTTCAAAACGGGTTTTATCCATTCATATGCGGTGCGCCTGCCTCCCAACCCTAGCGCAAGTTGATGCAAATGTTCCGCAGGCATTTCTCGCAGATGTTGACATAATGCATTCTTTACTTGTATAAAATATTTCAACAAATCTTGGGCAGATAAATTAGGAACTTTTTGCACTTCTTCCCAAGAATAGCCTGTGATTGCGCCAAACCCGTGAGAGCCAATGCCACGAGGGTCATACCCTGTTTGGCCTGCCCACCCGCATGTATGCCATTGCTCTTCTTCGGCAGGACGGTTTTGAAGTGCGCGAACAGTGAGTAAATCCAGCCAGCGGCTAAAATGCCAAACAGTTACGCCAATGTTGTTGGACTTTGGGGCTGGTTGCCACACTAAATCATCGTATGAGAGAGTTTCAATTTCTCGGCGTACATCTCGTTCCAAATCATCTAGGAAATCTATCAACACTTCAATGTCCGTCATATTTTTTTCTCCGCAATATGACAACCCGCTTCAGTTTTTTTGGTTGCGCGAAGCCGCCCAACGCCAGCCTGTCCTGGCGGACTGTCCAGGGAAAAATGTTTGAAAACCACGCAGAATCCCACACGTCAGGCGCACGCTGTGTTGGCTTGCCTTTTGCCATACAGAACCTTGTGGTTTTAAGACTCTGTCGGATGAACATGCCGATGATGCAAATCGGGCATGTGGTGATGGGCGTGAACTAATTTATCGTGTTTATGAATGTGCGAATGTTTCTTAATACTTACGCCTTCGTGGTCGTGATGTCCATCATCGTGAATGTGTGCATGTTCGTGAATTGTCATTTCGTGAACATGGTCATGTTCATGTTCTTCACTCACTAAAAATAGCGTTCCTGCAACCATGAGCGGAAGGGCAATGACAAACATCCAACTTGGAAATTCTCGAAATACAAGAAAAGATAATATCATGCCTGCGAGCGGTGCAGAACTAAACAACGCACTTGTGCGGGCCGCCCCAATACCACGCATGGCATGAATGAATAATACAATGCTTGCCCCATAACTTAAGCTGCCTAATACCAATGCGCCTAAAACAACTTCCCAAGCGGGGAGTTTATTTCCTAAAACCATCGCCATTCCTAACGAAAAACTTCCTGCTCCCAAGCCTTTGATAGTGACAATTGTCATAGGGTCTTTTGCAGAGATGTTTCGAGTAAAGTTATTATCAATTCCCCAAAGGATACATGCGGCAATAATGCCTAATGCACCCAAAGAAAAACCCCATTCTGCATTTAGATTTACTGAAAGAAAGATGCTTGCAAGAGTGATTAACGCAATTGCCCACCATGCACGACGACTGATTGATTCTTTGAAAGCGAAAAATGCAATAAGAGTTGTAGCCACGCCTTCAAAACTTAAGAGTAATGATGCTGTGGCGGCGGGTGTGTTTTGCAAACTGAAAAGCAAAGTAATTGGAGCGGCAATACCGCCAGCAATAATTGCTCCCGCCAACCATAAATAATCAGGCTTCTTAATTTGCGCTTCACTATTTAACCCTTGCTTATTAATGCGTTGGAAAAGTTGTACGCCCAATAAACCAATGCCGCTACCCAAATATAAAAAAGCGGCAAGTGGAATCGGTTCTACTTCACCTAAAAGTAATTTTGCTAAAGGTGCGCTTGCCCCAAATAATAGAGCGGCAATTAAGGCTTGAATGATGGATGAAATGTGACTTCGATTCATGAGCTTTGATTTTCCTTACCTATATTATGCGAGGGGCAAGCCAACGGTTGGCGGTACCCGCTGGTGGGCGGGACGAGATAAGGCTTGGGAGCGGGATTCCGCCGAGGCGTTGAAAACTGCCAAAAAACGCGGCGCATCCCACTTGTCGGCTGCACGCTGTGTTGGGCTGTTCATCATTGTTGTTCGATACTTTAGCCTGCTCCGTAGTTGGTGATTAGCCATGAGTTGCGTTTCTCATCCCACGAAAGATAATAAGTCCAATTGTACTTACCAGTTTGCATACTGACTCCTTTACCTTTTACTCGGATCTCGAAGACAACTTGATAAGTTTGTTCTGATGATGATGAACTCGGAATAACCTTAATTTCCAGAATGCGGATGGAATCCACAGGTTCAGGTGTCATCTGTGCGTATTTCGCATCCATCAGGGATGTTTGCAATGCCCAGTCGCTTTTTTCCCAAGCTTTGAAATATGCGCGAAGCACCGACTCTGGATCGGCAGAGTCAAAAGAAATGGCAGTTTGGTTGGCTTGGGAACAGCCTGTGATGAGTAGAAGAACGATTCCCGCCACCAAAGATAAGACCATTGTATTAGCGCGTAATTGTATATTCATTGAACGATTGATTATGCAGAAATACCAAAGGATGAGTTTTTCATGCAATACTGCTTTCGCAACAGCCCAACTATGATTTATACAGACTAACTCTGTATAACATCTTATGTGTCATTCCTTTAACTTAACAAAAAACAGCATGGAGCCATTCAAATCCTGCGACTTGGCCTCGAACGAATCTTTCAGGCTGCGCACGAGTCGCAAAAGTTGTTTCTGTCCATAAGTGCGCGGGTCGAAGCCGGGGTCAAGTTGAATTAAGGCATTCCCCAAACTTGCCAGTGAAGCCCAGCCGTCTTCCTGTACCGCCATCTCAAATGCCTGACTGAGCAGCGGCATCGGGTCTGGTTCTTCTCTTTCTTCTTTCTTCTTTGCGGTTTTTGCCGTCGCCTGTTTCTGTGCGATCTTCTTTTTCTCGGCCACCAGATTCTCGGTGTACACGAAAACGTCGCAGGCGTTGACAAAAGGCTTGGGCGTTTTCTTCTCCCCAATTCCCATCACAAAAATACCGGTCTCGCGGATGCGCGTGGCGAGGCGCGTGTAATCGCTGTCAGACGAGACGAGGCAGAATCCCTCCACCACGCCCGAGTGCAGAATGTCCATCGCGTCGATGATCATGGCGCTGTCCGTGGCATTCTTGCCGATGGTGTATCTGAATTGCTGGATGGGTTGGAAAGCGTGGAAGTTGAGCGTCTCTTTCCAGGAATTCATGTTGGCTGTCGTCCAATCGCCGTAGATTCGTCTGACGGTGACCTGTCCATAACGGGCGGCCTCCACCAGCATTTGCGGGAGCAGGGCCGACTGGGCATTGTCGCCATCGATCAACATGGCGATTTTGTGACGCGGAAGGTTTGAAATTGTTTCGTCTGTCATGATTAGATTATACTTTAATAAGATTGCTCAAGCCGCCGAGAGCTTATCAATAAGGAAAAATAAATATGGAAATCGATCCTGTCTGCAAGATGGAAGTTGACCCGAAAACGGCCGAATGGACGACAAAATATAAAGGCATAGCCTATTATTTCTGCGCGTCGGGTTGTCAGCGCTCGTTCGAGCAGGGTCCTGAGAAATACCTGGAAGAAAAAGAAGAGGAATGAATTTGTCGATGGATGTCCATTGTCTTGCACTGTGGTTTACATTGGCATTTTTGTAAGCTGCGATGATACACTTTTGTAATTTATTCGGATAACTTCATTAAAGTTATCACGGTATAATCCCGCCCTATTGGCCGCCTCATCGCAAACCCCAGACTCGTTCCATAGGAAGTTTTATGTCGCTTGGACATCCACAGCTCATCAATATTAAGCCTGAAGAACGTAAAATTGTTTTTTCTTTGGTTGGAATTTTGGCGATGGCGACGCTCGTTCTCGAGCTGTCCGATGTAATCGCCACCGGGGGATTTATCAGCAAGGTCGGCCCGAATAATATCATCTGGCTTTGGGTCATCGACATGATCATTTCGATGTTTACAGCCGGATTGTATGCGGTGATCGTGGATAAGACGGATCGTCAGCGCCTGGTAAAAGGTCTGACGCTCGGGTTTGCCATTCTCTTTTTATTTCTCCGTTTCATCTTTTCTGTCCATGCGCCGGATTGGGTTTCGTATCCCATCCTGTACATTCTGACGGATCAGTTCTATGCCATTTTCCCATTGGCTTTCTGGGCAATGGTCAATGACTTGTTCACTTCCGCAGAAGCCAAACGGATCTATCCGATCATTACCATGGGAACTGCATTTGGCAGCATTTTAGGGAATGGACTTGCTGCGCTTTCAGGCTGGATACTTCAACGCAGCGGGGGCGAACCGGCCTCGCTTCTTCCGATGGGAAGCCTGGTCCTGCTCTTCGGCCTGGTCATTCTCGAAATCGCTTTTGCCCGCCGAACTGTCAACGCCCGTCAGGCTCACGATACATTCGATTTCAAACAGACTGTTAATGTCGGCCTGGATTACATCAGGAACGTGCCGATCTTTACCTATCTTGCAGTTTCCATGTTGCTTTCAGGGCTGGCTTTTACTGTAATCGAATATCATTTTCTATTTTCTGTCGACCAATCTGTTTCCCAAAACCCTCTACAGTTCCAGGCGTTTTATGGGACTTTCAAGATTGTGTTGATCGTTAGCACCCTGTTTGTCCAGGCCCTGGTTTCGAGTCGCTTCCTTGAAAAACTTGGTTTGAAAAATTCTTTTGTCGTCCAGCCTGTTTCTCTGGCGATTGGTTCCGCCCTGGCGTTGATCGTGCCGGGAATCCTGGGAGCGGCAGGAGCGCGATATTTGGTGCGCCTCGTCCAACAGTCGTGGGATGAACCGGCGAGGAAGTCCCTCGAGAATCTGATTCCCGATGAACGTCGTGGCCGTGTGGCGGTGATGATCGACCGCTATTTCTATGACGCATCCACGATTGTTGGTTCGCTTGTACTTGGGTTGCTTCTCTTCCTCGGGACAACCACTTTGCTGACACAACCCCAAATTCATTTTGTATATCTTGGTCTTGCCATTGTTGCCTCGAGCGTGGCGATTTGGTTTGCATGGCGGCTGCGTATGCGCTACGAACAGAGCATGTTGGATTGGCGGCTTGCTCGTCCGCGCAGAAAAAGCGCTTTGGACGGTATCGAATTTTAGAGTTGTTAGGAGTCTTTTTTGAATACAAATTTAGTGGCTCAACTCAGAGCTGAATGGTTTGAACGGCTCGAGCTAATTCTGGCGCGTGATAATACAATCCCATCCAGTAATTTGAAGTGTCTCGAATTATGCGAAGCTCGCTGTTGCCCGCGTGAAGGGATGCGCCGCATGGCATCCGAAAAAATTGCCAGTCCGATCGTGGTGCTGCTGCCATTCGAGATGGAATACCTGCTCGAGAAAACGGGCGCATCCCCGAATGTGTTTCGCCGCTGGCCGATCGATCTGACGCCGGATGTGACGATCGAGATCGGTATTCTTGATCTCGGTAAACCCTGCCCATTTCTTAAAGACAATTTGATGTGCGGCATTCACGAACACAACCCGTTGGATTGCCGCACCTTCCCGCTGTTGCCAACTCAGGATTTTCGCGGCGAGCTGGAATGGTCTCTTGGCGAGAACTGTCCATCGCTGCATTTGCTCAGCCCGCAATTTTCTGAACACATGAAACGCGTCTGGAGCGATCTCTATCCGGTTCTGCCGCAGGCCTGGTGGGACCTGTACGCTTTTGCCGATCATTGGACAGGCTGGCCCATCTCTGCGGATATTGATCATGCTGCCTGAAGTTGTTGGTTCGGATGGGGCCGCTATTCACGAAGTAGCCGGCCCTGATTCTCCTTTGCTGGAAACTGCATGTAATCTGTTCAAGGCGATTTTCCCGGGCGAAGAACGCTATCTTCCATATTTACGCGCTTGCGCACTGGGGCAGAATCGCTCGCATCCAAACACGTATGATCACGTCTGGTTGATAAAGCAAAATCACGAATGGGTGGGAATACGGATCTTTAGCTACATAACGACGCGCAACTTTGGTCACGGCGCCTACCTTGGTTTGACGCCTGATTATCGTGGACACGGCGTGGGGACATGGCTCGTTGAGCAGACGCTGGTGCAGTTGGATAAAGATGCGCAAAAATTCGGCAGGGGCGGATCGCTTGGTTACCTGGTTGAAGTCGAACGGTCAATGGATGCCTACAGCGAAGAGCAGCGTGAATACCGCAGGAAGCGAATCAAATTCCATCGCCAATGTGGTGGTATCATACTGCCAGTTTCTTATACTGAGCCCGTCATGATCGAAGGTGTTCATTACCTTGATCCTGCCGACTTGCAGGGTGAAGAGCCGCGTCCCATGCACCTGGTTTTCATCCCCTCAAAATTGGGCGCATCCCTGGCGCATCTCGATCTGGCAGATTTTATCCATGGTACTTATGTGGATGTTTATCGACTTCGACCCGACCATGAGTTTATTCGCAAATCGCTTTCATTTCTGGAGGAGATCGTCTATGACCGAAACGACCAAGCCTGAAAGACATGCATTATTTATCAGCCTGCGAACAAAGCTGATCATCGTTCTGGCCGCTTTATTTTTAATTGCATTTTCGGCCATCTTTGTATGGCTCGACCAGTTTGTAACGGCCATGGCAATGAATAATCTGCAGACCAGTCTCATTGCAACTGCCAAGACGGCGGCGGCAGGTATTGATGGCGATGCCCATACTGCTCTTTTTCAAAGCGGTAAGATCGATGATCCCACTTATACAAAGATCGCGGATTTTCTGCGTTCGGTAAAGAAGACCAATCCTCAGGCATCGGGTGTTTATACCTATGTTCAACTACCGGATAAACCCAACCAGGTCCAGTTGGTTGTCAGTGCGGCGCTTCCGCCCGGATCCCCTCAGCCGGCTGCCGTTTCGCAAGCCAGCGCCGGCGGATGTCTTGTTCCGTCTTCCGAACGGCCCAGCCTGGGCGAGGATTACACCGATATTTCTCCAACCATGGTAGCTGGCCTTACGCAGGCTGGCGCTGAAACGACCTTGTGGACCGATCAATGGGGAACATGGCTGTCAGGTTATGCGCCAATCTATAATTCAAAAGGCCAGCCTGTTGGCGCGGTCGGCGTGGATATGTGCGCCAAGAATGTGATCGACCTGCAACAAAATATTCGCCGTAATACTTTGATTGCCCTTGGGGTCGCCCTGTTGATCCTGATCGTAGTGGTCGGCCTGGTCTCGGCCAGCTTCACCCGCCCGGTGCTTGCATTGACACGCGTTGCCGACCGCATCGGCAGCGGCGATTACGAATTGGACTTCGCAAGTTTCTATTCCACACGTGTTCAAGATGAAGTGGATAAACTGGCTACGGTCTTTGAGTTGATGGTAAACAAGGTGTATACACGCGAGCAGACCTTGCGTGCCCGTGTCCAGCAATTGGAGATCATGATCGATAAATCCAAGTTGGAGACTCAGGTGGCGGAAATCGTGGATAGCGATTTCTTCCAGGAATTGCACTCCAAAGTGCAGGATATGCGCGCCAGGTTCAAAGATCAGCCCGATGACAAGAAAAAATAGTTCATCAAAATCCCCGTCAATTGACGGGGATTTTCTTTACCGAATCTTTATAATTGCTTGTGTCTTGCTTTATCTCCTCTCAGTACACTGGTTTTATAAAATGTTCAAAAGGAGATAATATGAATAGCACATTGAAGATCATTCTGATTGCTGTCGCGGTGTTGGTCGTAGCAGGCGGATTGTTTTTTGCCGGTCAGGTTTATGGAAGCTGGCAAAATGGTTCGCAATATGGTTTTTGGGGAATGCCGATGATGGGATATGGCTGGCAAAGTAACCAGTCAAATTATGGTCGCGGGCCCATGGCAGGCGGCTATGGTTATACTGCCAACGTCCAGCCATTGACTGTGGACGATGCCAAACAGTCCGCGCAAAAGTATGTGGACTCTCTCGGTCTCAGTGATCTCAGCCTCGGCGAAGTAATGGTCTTTGACAACAATGCCTACGTTGTGGTTCGCGAAACCAGCACCGGCATGGGCGCATTTGAATTGCTGGTCGATCCTGTTTCCAGGATCGCGTATCCTGAGCATGGCCCGAACATGATGTGGAATCAAAAATACGGTGGCGTGAATCATAACGGAATGATGGGTGGCGGCTATGGATATAACTTCAATAATACTGCGCCATCGAATGTCTCAGCCGATATGCCGGTGACTCAAGATCAAGCCATCAAAAACGCGCAGGCTTATCTTGACCAGTATCAGCCCGGAACTGTTGCCGCCACCGATCCGGTCAAGTTCTATGGATATTACACGCTCGACTTTTCAAGGAACGATAAAGTTACCGGCATGTTGAGCGTCAACGGATACAACGGCGAAGTTTTTCTGCACACCTGGCATGGAACGTTTATCGAGGAAGCCAGATAAATAACCAATCGAATGGAGTCGCTGATCTGCGACTCCGTCTTTTACAGGTACAATTTGAATATGTCCAACGCAAAAATCCTTGTCATTGACGACGAACCCAGCATCGTGAATCTTGTCTCGGCGTATCTCAAGCCGGAAGGTTACGAAGTCTTCACGGCCAGCGATGGCGCGTCTGGACTCAAAGCCGCGCGCGTGTTCAAACCCGATCTTGTCATTCTCGACATCATGCTGCCCGGCATGGACGGTTTGGAATTGCTCTCGCGTTTGCGGCGCGAGTCGGAAGTCTATGTAATTTTGCTGACGGCCAGGACCGAGGAGACGGATAAGATCGTCGGTCTGTCGGTGGGTGCGGACGATTATGTGACCAAACCTTTTAGTCCGCGCGAGTTAACGGCCAGGGTCAAAGCCGCGCTGAGACGCGTTCAAACGGGAGCCGCTTCCGGGTCCGAGATGAGCGTGCTGGCCTTTCGTCATCTGCGAATTGATCTGGGCGCGCGTCAAGTTACGGTGGATGATGTGCCGGTCGGCTTAACTGCCATCGAGTTCGATCTTTTGAAGGCGCTGGCCGAACAACGCGGACGCGTTTTGTCGCGCGAACAGTTGCTGCAAAAAGTTTGGGGCGGCGAATATTTTGGCGAGATGCGCGTGGTGGA
>JAJYOH010000534.1 GCA_021796315.1 Chloroflexota bacterium | reverse complement strand
AGAAGTTACACTGGGTTTGGCGTTTCTGGCCGGACTCGCATCTTTTCTTTCGCCGTGTGTCTTTTCCCTCGTCCCGGCCTACATCGGCTATCTTGGCGGACGCGCCGCGGGCGGCGAAGATAACGCATCCAATCGCTGGATAACATTCACGCACGGCCTGGCTTTTGTGTTCGGTTTCAGCGTGGTATTTATTGTTTTGGGTGTGGCCGTTTCGGTGGCGGGCGGGCTGCTGTACGACATCCGCAACTGGCTGGCAAAGATCGGCGGGATTGTCGTCATCATCTTCGGCTTGCACATGATCGGCGTCTTTCGCATTCCTTTTCTCGAATATGATACGCGCGTCAACACTGCGCCGAATCAGAAGTGGAGCTATCTTTCATCCGCTCTGATGGGCGTCTTCTTCTCGGCGGGTTGGTCGCCCTGCGTCGGCCCGGTGCTTGGAACGATCCTGACGCTTGCCATCAACGGCGGTTCAATTGTTTTGGGCGCGCAATTGCTGACTGCTTATTCAGCCGGACTCGCCATCCCGTTCCTGGTTGCCGCGCTGGGTATTGGCTGGGTCACAACCATCCTTCGCAAATATGGCAAGGTGATGCGTTATGTTGAGATCGCGATGGGCGTCATCCTTGTTATAGTTGGTGTGATGCTTTTTGCGGGTGTGTTTGAACTGATCGCCCGGTACGGTTATTATGTTAACTTTGGACTTTAATATGACTGAAACCAATCTTCTTAATGTTACGCTTTACACCCGTGATGATTGCGGGCTGTGCGACGAGGTCAAAAAGCATCTGAACGGCTTGCAAAAGAAATTTCCTCACCGCCTGGTCGAAGTCAATATTGACTCCGATCCGACTCTCAAGCAGAGTTTTGCGCTGGAAATTCCGGTTGTCGAAATTGGGCCGTACAAACTCAAGGCGCCAATCAGCAAACAATCGCTCGAGATGACTCTCGGCGCGGCCAGTGATCGCCGCAGTCAATTCCAGCAGGTGGACAGCGATACGTATCAGAAGCGCCTCATCAAAGGGCAGACGGTTTCCCAGAGCGACAGGATTTATTTTTGGATCTCCAGGCATTACCTTGCCCTGCTCAACCTGCTTATGTTCGTATACGCCGGTCTTCCGTTCCTCGCACCGACCTTGATGGAGGTAAATGCCACTGCTCCGGCGCGGTTGATTTACGCCATGTACAGCCCGCTCTGTCATCAGTTTGGTTTCCGCTCGTTCTTTCTGTTCGGCGAGCAGCCTTACTATCCGTTGAAAGAAGCGGGACTTACAGGCATAAAAACTTTCGACCAAATTACCGGCCTTCAGGATTTGAGCAATCCTTACAGTGTTTCGCGTTTGGGCGCGCGACAATTTGTCGGTAATCCCGCCGTTGGATTCAAGGTGGCCTTGTGTGAGCGCGATATTGCCATCTATGGCGCCATTTTTATTTTTGGTCTCATCTATGGGTTGGCCAAACGCAAACTCCCGCCGCTTCACTGGACGTTATGGATTTTGATCGGTCTCGGTCCAATTGGCCTTGATGGTTTCTCGCAGTTGTTTAGCCAGTTCAATTGGCCGTGGCTGGCTGCGTACTTGCCCTATCGTGAGAGCACGCCCTTCCTGCGTGTGTTCACCGGTTTCGTCTTTGGCTTTATGACTGCCTGGTTTGCATATCCGAACATCGAGGAATCAATGCAAGAGACGCGCCAGTTCTTCATCAAGAAATTTGCCGCGGCGAAACCGTAAACAGGATGTCATTGCGAGGGAGCGTAGCGACCGAAGCAATCTCCTCGCAATGGCGTTGACAACATATGCCCTTTTTCAACAAAAACGGAATCCGATATTTTAGTTTCGACATTTTCCCGCGCACGCTGACACAGGCGGTCATCACGCGGCAGGGAGGCGTCAGCCCCTCTCCGTGGGATTCGCTCAACGTTGGCGGAACAGTCGGGGATGATGTGGAACGCGTGCGCGAGAACCGCGCCCGTTCCTTCGCCGCTCTGGGCCGGACCCTTGAATCGCTCTTCGATGTCTGGCAGGTTCACTCCGCTGATGCCGTCTGCGCCGACGAGCCGCGGCCCATGCATTTGGATCACCATAAAGCCGACATCATCCTGACCGACAAACCCGAAGTCACGCTTTACATGCGCTTCGCTGATTGCGTCCCGATCCTTTTTCACGACCCCAAAAAAGGTGTGGCTGGCATCACACACGCGGGTTGGATGGGAACTGTACGCGGCGCATCTGCTGCAACTGTGAAGGCCATGCGCGAAAAATATGGCTCACAACCAAAAGATATTCAGGCGGCCATTGGCCCCTCGATTGGCGTGGATCATTATGAGATCGGCGCAGATGTTATCTCGCAAGTGAAGCAGGCCTTCGGTCCGGATGCGAAGCGGTTGATCGAGTTGCGTGACGGCAAAACGTATCTCGATCTGTGGGCCGCGAACCGCATCCAGTTGGAAAAATCCGGCGTGGAACAGATCGAAGTCGCCGGCTTGTGCACCGCCTGCCATCTCGACGATTGGTTTTCGCACCGCGCCGAAAAAGGCAAGACCGGCCGCTTCGGCGCATTGATCGCGCTGGCGTAATATAGAATGTCATTGCGAGGGGCGTTATTTGCCCCGAAGCAATCTCCGATTCTGACAAGGAGATTGCTTCGTTGGGAAAAACACCCTCCTCGCAATGACACTTGATTATTTTCCTGCTTTGGATATGTAACATAAAATAAATTTCATGTCTTCTCTTGCCCCCTCCATCCGCGAACGTTATCAAAAGACACTCGATATCATCGCCGCCTCGGCGCGCAAATCGAATCGCCTGCCTGAGTCTGTTCGGCTGGTGGTGGTTACAAAGACCCAGCCGCTCGAAGTCGTGCAGGCCGCCATTGAAGCGGGCGCGCAGATACTCGGCGAAAATTATGCCGAGGAAGCCGTCGAAAAAATCCAGGCTTTGGCGCTCAGACCGCCGCATTTTGCAGTAGAATGGCACATGATCGGTCATGTTCAAAGCCGCAAGGCGCAATTGGTGGCCGAACATTTTGCTCTTTTCCATTCGCTCGATAGTTTAAAGCTGGCCCAGCGTGTTGACCGCTTTGCCGCACAGTTCAAACGTAAGTTGCCCGTCCTGCTCGAGTTCAACGTCGGCGGTGAAGACAGCAAACATGGCTGGTCGGCGTCTGCCGAATCTCGCTGGCCCGATTTGCTGGCGGATGTCAATGCCATTGCCGCGTTGCCAAACTTGCAGGTGCGCGGATTGATGACGATGCCGCCTCTCGCTCTCGATCCCTCAGCGGCGCGTCCTTACTTTGAGCATTTACGCCGCCTGCGGGATTTTCTGTCCGAGCGAGCGCCGCACATCGAGTTGAGCGAACTTTCCATGGGCACCAGCGCAGACTATGCAGTCGCGGTCGAAGAGGGCGCCACTTTGGTTCGAGTTGGGCAAGCCATTTTAGGTCCGAGACCCGGATACGGAGATTAGATGAGTTCTTATGTTTTGGTGCAATTGATCAATGCGATCGCGAACGTCTTGCTGGTGCTTCTGTTTGTGTCAGTCATTCTTTCATGGATCTTGCCGCCCTATCATCCGCTGCGCGAGGCGATTGACCGAATTGTTGACCCTCTCCTGAATCCGATCCGCCGCGTTATGCCGACGATGGGCACATTCGATTTCAGCCCATTGATCTTGATGATCATCATTCAGTTTGCTTCCCAAATATTGATCGGCATATTAACAAAGAGGTAGTCCATGTCAAAGCGAAGTTTCCACCTGCACGATGGAAAGACAGGTTCCGCTCTGGCGGTGCGCGTCACACCGCGCGCCAGCCGCAACAAAATTGCGGAAGTGATGAGCGACGGCACGGTCAAGATCCATCTTTCGGCGCCGCCAGTAGATGGAGAGGCGAACGAAAAGCTGATTGAATTTTTGTCCGATGTGTTGGGAACGCCCAAGACTCGCATTGAAATTGTAGCGGGCGCGACCGGACGCGATAAATTGGTTTCAGTTCTCGATATGGACGCGGAAACAGTGCATAAGCGCATTATCGCCCATTTGGAATAGTTTATCCGCAAACTCGCAAATTGATGGTACGCATTTTTATACAAATGTACCGCTGGGGCGACCCGCCCAGCGAGAAAAAGAACCTTGATTGACCATGAAGGGTCGTTGTGTAAGGTGAGTTAATAAAAATCATCGAGCCATTTGACTGGCTCGATGATTTTTTGTTTTGGCGAATTGTCAGTTATTGTACGGAGCTGTAAAGTCTTCTGTAAATCACGTAAATTTCG
>JAJYOH010000533.1 GCA_021796315.1 Chloroflexota bacterium | reverse complement strand
TTCCGATCTCGAGAATGCCTTCATCCGTCCACGAGGAGTTTGTCATCGGATAAGCTTTCAATCCGGCGACAATTGCCGCCATGAAATAGGCTGTGAACGTGAGATTGACTCCGTCGCGTGCAAAGATGTCTTTGCTTGCATTGCGATGCGTGACGACCTTGCTCATGTCCGCTTCCATCACGGTCAGCACATGCGGGGAAGTATGTTTGCTTATCAGCATGTGTTCGGCAATTTGCTTGCGGATGGTCGAATGTTTGATTAAGGTGTCATGTGTTCCGGTGTCAGGTGTCAGGTTTGCAGGTTGCAGGTTGCGACTTGCGACTTTTGACCCTTCGACAGGCTCAGGGCTTCGCTTTTGACTTTCAACGAAGTTCAGCACATCGTTCTTGGTAATGCGCCCATTCAAACCCGTGCCGGAAACCTGTGATAAATTCACTCCATGCTCGGCGGCGATTTTTGCAACGACGGGAGAAATGAAACCTATATCTTGTGTCACGTGTGAAGTGTCAGGCGTCAGGTTTTGTTTAACTTGCGGCGCACTTGCACTTGGCAACTTGACACTTGACACTTGAGAACTTGACACATCCACACTTTCTCCCGCCTTACCAATGAACGCCAGAATTTGTCCGACCTTGGCGGGCTGTCCTTCCTGCATTTCAATTTTCAAAATCACGCCCGAAGCAGGTGATGGGATTTCCGTGTCCACCTTGTCGGTGTTGACTTCGAGCAAAGGCTCCAACTCGCTGACCGAGTCGCCGACCTGCTTCAACCATTTGGTGACGGTCACTTCGTCAACGCCTTCGCCGAGCCGTGGAACTAAAACTTTTGTTGCCATAATTTCTCCTTAAGTTTCACCGCAGAGAGCACAGGTTTTTATCGAACCGCAAAGGGCGCAAAGCTCGCTAAGATAAATGCTTTTTCTTTGTGCTCTTTGCGTGCTTCGCGGTTAAAAAATCTTTGGAAACGAATCAGGATCGACCTCATTCATCATTTCATATACTGCGTCGAAGATCGTTTCTGCATTCGGCTTCGACCAGTAATCGCCGTCACTCCCATACGCGGGACGATGCGCTTTGCTAGGCAAAGTTCTGGCAGGCGAATCGAGCCAGAAATATCCGCCTTGCTTTTCGATGACTTCCTGCATCATATATGCGGATGTTCCACCCGGCACATCTTCATCCACGAATAAAACGTGGCTTGTCTTTTTCAGCGACTCGACGATCTTTCCGTGAATATCAAAAGGCAAAAGCGATTGCACGTCCACCACTTCAATCTCGATTCCAACCTTTGATAATTTCTCCGCCGCATCCAACGCGATTCGGCAGCACGCGCCGTACGTCACAACGGTCACGTCGCGGCCCTCGCGAATAATTTCCGGCACGCCCAGCGGCAACGTGTATTCGCCGATATTATCCGGCAAGCGTTCTTTGACGCGATACCCGTTCAGCACTTCAACGATGATTGCCGGGTCGTCGGCTTTCATCAGTGCGTTATAAAAACCGGCGGCGCGAGTCATATCGCGCGGCACCAGCACGTACATACCGCGCACAAGATGGATGATGCCTGCCAGCATCGAACCGGAATGCCAGATGCCCTCGAGGCGATGTCCGCGCGTGCGCACGATGACCGGCGCTTTTTGTCCGCCAGCGGTGCGCCAATTCAGAGTCGCAAGATCATCGGAAATAATTTGCAGGGCATACAACAAATAATCGAGATATTGAATTTCAGCGATCGGCCTCAGTCCGCGCATGGCCATGCCGATGGCCTGCCCCAAAATCGTCGCTTCGCGGATGCCGGTATCCGTCACGCGCAGCGCGCCATATTTTTCCTGCATACCCTTGAAGCCCTGGTTTACATCGCCGAGAAAACCAACATCCTCGCCGAACGCGATCACGCGCGGGTCGCGCGCTAAAATTTTATCGAAGGCCGCATTGATCACTTCAAAGCCCATCAGCGTTGGCGACGATGTAGAATATTCTGGCTTGATCTCTTTCACCTTCAACGCGCCATCGCTGTACATGTGTGAGCTATATCGCGCTTCGTTGATGGCGTCCTGTTCATTTTTCCATTGGACCAAAATTTGCTTGGAGGGATTCGCTTCGTCGCGCAGGATTCGCAAAGCCTCGTGGGCGGACGCATGAATATCCCGCCTCGTCACCGACGGGAGAGCGGCCAGCCGTTCTTTGACATTTTCCAACTCGGACGCGTGACTCGAAGACCCCGCAATCTCATCGAGCATGTCCATGACCTGTGCGCGCTCCTTGAGAATCGGATTGAGAAATGCATCCCATGCCGTTTTGCGGATTCCCTCAACAGCGTTTTGATCCGCTTTTTCAACGGCGACCAGCTCCGGTTCCGAAATGACGCGGTTCTCTATCATCCATGTGCGCATCTTTCGCACCCCATCGAACTCTTCTTCGAACTTGAGTCGCTCTGCAGATTTATATCGTTCGTGACTACCTGACGTGGAATGCCCCTGAGGTTGTGTCATTTCGGTGACATGCACCAGCGAGGGGATGTGATACGTGCGCGCAATTTCTGCCGCGGCCTGATAGGTTTCGAGCAGCGCGGGATAATCCCAGCCGCGCACGCTGAAGAGTTCGTAGCCGCGCTGACAATCCGGCTCGGGACATGGGTCGCGCTGGAAGCCCTGCAGGATCGCGCCGATATTTTCCTTGACCATTTGGAATTGATTTGGCACGGAAATTCCATAGCCGTCATCATAGACCGTGATGACCGCGGGCGCCTGCAGTACGCCAATGGCATTAACTGATTCCCAGAACATGCCCTCGGCGGTGGAGGCGTTGCCGATGCTGGCCCACGTGACTTCGTCGCCGTTATGCGAGAATTGCGTAAACTGTTTTAATTCTTCGGATTGACGATATACAAGGGACGCGTACGCCAGCCCGACTGCGCGTGGCATTTGCGCGGCGGTGGGAGAGACATCTGCCGCGACGTTAAACATCTCGGTTTGATTCTTCCATGTGCCGTCGGGATTAATATAGCGCGATGCAAAATGCGCGGTCATGGCGCGGCCTGCGGTGGCAGGTTCGTAGTTGAGGTCGGCGTGGGCGTAGAGTTGTGCAAAAAACTCGGCGATGTTATTGACGCCAAGCATGAACATCCAGGTTTGGTCGCGGTAGTAGCCTGAACGCCAGTCGCCTTTGCGGAAGGCATGCGCGATGGCGAGTTGGGCGATCTCCTTGCCGTCGCCGAAGATTCCGAATTTGGCCTTGCCGCTCAACACTTCGCGTCGTCCAATAAGCGATGCCTGCCGCGACTGGTAGGCTAAACGATAATCTTTGATGATCTCTTCGGGAGGTAAAGGAAGCGTAACAGAACCCTTTTTCCTGGGCATGTACTCTCTCCATGAATTGGATGTATTAAGGGGGATTATAACGGAAAAGAAGTATGAATTATCGCGCCTTCAACGGGTTTTCGTCATCGTCTGCCCACATGAACGGATTCGATCCGATGTATTTCCAGATGTTGTCCATTTCTTTTTCGTTTTGGACGATATGTTCCCTTCGACAGGCTCAGGGCGGGCTCCATAATTTCTTTGCCAGATCGGTATTCCAGTCAGCGATGGAATTTTCCATAATCGTTTGGTCGCGCGCGATTTAAATTGTGCGATGATCGCGCCCAGCGAGGCCGGTTTGGGGCCGCGGGGTAGGGGCGACCCTTCGATGCTTTCAAACGCCATGTCATACGAGGGTGTCTTGTTTGATGACGCGTTGGTTTTGCCCTGGCGGGTCGCCCCTGCGGTTTCATGGCATGTGACAAGTCCATGAAAATGATTTGGCATAACTACGAACGCGCCCAATTCAACATAATCGAATCTTTGTGACAGGTTTAGCCATTCCCATTGAACGATTTTCCCTGCCTCATTCAATCTCATATTTCCACCTGCGATTTCGCCGAACAAACATTCACGCTGGTGAGTCACTATCGTCACAAAATATGCGCCTGCTTGTGAATAGTCATATCCTTGCAGACGGACGGAACGTCGGTGATGAAGTTTTGGATCGAATTTTGGTGGCATGATTATTGATTGCTGGATTTACAACTTCGTGACTTTATGCCCGGACAATTTATTCCTCCAGCAAAAATTCCAGATAACGATCCGTCATCCTATCCAAGCCCAGTGATCTTTCAGCCTGTGTGCGCGCGCCCGCCCGAAAGCGCGGACGGTTGCGTAGAATTTCGGCGGCGGCATCGGCCAGCCCGGAAATATCCGGCTTATCCAATTTCCACGGATCGCCGCCATACGGTGCGAGTCGGCCTGCATCG
>JAJYOH010000532.1 GCA_021796315.1 Chloroflexota bacterium | reverse complement strand
TAGAACCCACCAATCCAAAAAACGCTCCACACGCGCATACGCATCCAACTGATTATCGCGCCGCAAGAAACCATGCGGCTCGTTTGGATAGGTTTTGTACTCGTAGGTTTTGTTGTGCTTCTTGAGCGCCTCTGCCCATTCTTCCGAAGCTTCTGGTGGGACTATGTCATCAAGAAGGCCATGCAAAATTAGCACTGGTTTCCGAACATTAGCAACGTCGCGGATGGGGGAGTCCTCCAGATAGGTCTGACGATTTTTCGCCGGATGACCGAGAAAGATCTCGGTATACAGACGCAACTCGCGGCTGCACTGCGCCCAGGATGAAATGAGATTCGAATCTCCGTACTTCGCAACACCGCAGGCAAAAAGATATTCCGGATCGCGCGAGAGCGAGCAGGCCGTCATATAACCGCCGTAACTTCCACCCATGATTGCAATGCGTCCGGGATCGATGCCCGGCAAATTTCGCAAATACTTCGCGCCATGCAGGCAATCCTGCAAATCACCTTTGCCCCAATCACTGTAGTTGGCATGTTCGAATTGCAGACCAAAGCCGGTCGAGCCGCGGTAGTTTGGCGCAATAAATGTGTAACCCTTTGCAATAAAGTACTGCGCAAGAATATCCCACTCAGCGGCATACAGCGAAGACGGCCCGCCGTGCGGATGCAGGATGGCCGCGCCGTTGGATTTCTTCGGTTTAAATAGGAAGGCGGGGATTTCAAGCCCATCAAAACTTTTGTAAGTGATCTGTTCTGACATTACAAGTTCATTGTTCGCCAGCACAGGCGAATTGGAAAAAGTTAATGGAGTGACCTTTTTGCCAGATAATTCAATTGAATATAAATCCGGCGGTTGGATCGGATTCTCATACTCAAATGTCAGCGACCTGCCATCCGGCATCCACTGTGGACGCGAGTGAAGGCCCAACCCGCTTCGCAGATCGGACGTTTGGCCGGACTCCGTTTCGACGAGGAGCAGGTCGAACGCGCCGTTTCGATTTGCGGTACAGGCGATTTGTTTACCGTCTGGCGACCACTCCGTATCAGAAATATCGGCACCGATTTTCGTGACCTGATGTGCTCCTTCGCCATTTGGTTTGATCATCCACAGATCATTCCAGCCTGCTTCCTGTGAAATGAAGGCGATCCATTTTCCATCCGGTGACCAGCGCGGCGCCCAAGAACGGACTTTGGGCTTGCCGTAAATCGTCCGGATATTTCCATCGGTTAGATCGATCAAACAAATATCTGAGCGGTTCAAATCATCGAACGGTCGGAACATGAAGGCAACGAATTTTCCATCCGGTGAAGGATTTGCATCCCAGTGATCACCGCCGGATTTGTTTGTGAGTTGGCGCGGCCATGTGCCATTGATGTCGGTCAGCACAAGTTGGTCGGCGTCGTGGCGCGTTACACCGACGATGAGACCGCGCGAGTCTGGCATCCACTTTGGGCTGTATGCACCGTCAGTGAAATCCGTGACTTTCTTTGGCAATCCTCCTGCGGCGGGTGCAAGATGAACATGCCCGTCAATTGTGAAAGCCAGCCACTTTGAGTCCGGCGACCATTGCGGGATCTCATCGTCCCAGTATGCGGCGAGACGGCGATTGGTGCTGATGCGTGAGGGCCAGCCTCCGGTGGCTGGCAGGGTGTAAACGTCAGATAGCGTTTCGCCGTCTTTAATGTACGCGACCGTTTTCCCGTCCGGTGAGAGGCGGTGGGTTCTAATTCGTTCGATGGAGGTTATAAGTGAGAGATTCCATCCGGAGGGCGTTTTCAAATCCGGTCGGGAAATGGAAGGCCAGCCGTTGCGCTCGTATTTTTCCGTCACTTTTATCGTTTTTTCCATATTTACTTCCTGGCAGGGAGTTGAGCGTATCTTTTCAAATGAAGAGGTACATTGAGCACTAGTATAGCAAATATCAATAAAATCAAGTACAATTTTTAAAAGGACATGACCTCAAAATCATTTTGGTCTATTCCGTCGTGAAAAGTACCAGGGCAATCTTGCCTGGTGCTTTTAATTCCCGAAGGAGGATGAAATGAAATTCAAACTGTTTTCACTGGCTGCAATCACGGCCTTTATCCTGAGCGCCTGCGGCGTGAACACGTTATTCTGCAAGGTGAAACGCCCAACGCCGTGAACATTCCAACGGGGTGCTATTTTCATCCGCGTTGTCCCGTGGCTGTGGCGGAATGTAAATTAACCGACCCGCCTTCGGCGCAAGTCAGCGAGAGACACAAAGCCTCTTGTTCATTAGTCAAGTAATGGACATCACCAGCCTGCAAAACCCGCGCGTTAAATATCTTGTCAAATTGCGTGAAGATAAAAAGCAGCGCAGACAGGATGAACTGATGCTCGTCGAGGGCTTCGATGAGATCATGCTGGCCATTTCCGCAGGACACAAACCGCAGACGCTTCTGACCGCGCCGGAACTGGCGGCGCGTCAAATTGATTTTTCCGCCGCTGAAAATATTACCGTCAAGCGCGCCGTGTTCGAGAAAGTTTCCTATCGCGATAATCCCGACGGCTGGCTGGCAGTTTTCCCTACGCCGAAAATTTCTCTTGAAGATTTAATGCTTTCCTCATCGCCATTGATTATCGTAGCCGAGTCAGTCGAGAAGCCAGGCAATCTTGGCGCCATCCTGCGCACTGCCGACGCCGCACACGCGGACGCATTGATCGTCAGTGACCCGCGCGCGGACATCTACAATCCCAACGTAGTGCGCGCTTCACGCGGAACCTTGTTTAGCGTGCCGACGGTTGAAGCCAGTGATCAGGATACATTATCTTTCCTGCGCCGAAACGGAATCAAGATTTTGGCGGCGACGCCCCAAGCAGTCAGCGTGTACACCGATCAAGACCTGCGCGGCCCGTTGGCTGTCGCGGTTGGAACCGAGGATCAAGGTCTGACCGATTTCTGGCTGAACGAGGCCGACATCCAGGTAAAAATCCCGATGCTGGGAAAAGTCAATTCGTTGAACGTGTCCATCGCAACGGCATTGATCATTTATGAAACACTGAGGCAAAGACGACAATGAACCAAGAATCGAAACCCTTCAACTTCACGCCTGAGGACCTGGATGCCAACCGGCGCGGAATCATCAGCGAACACCAACGGCAGCAGCTGATCGGCATGGGGCGTGGAATGAGCAAATTTACCGATCAATCTGTCCGCTGGCTGTTTCTCTTCGTGGTTGTGGCAGGCGGGTTAATTCTTGCCATGCAGTTTTCCAGTGCGGGGTCGTCTTCCGCGCTTCTTTCGGATCCATTCAGCCTGGCAATACTGTTTGGAAGCGTTTGCGCGGTCGTTCCTTTAGTGATTGCGCTCGTATACTTCTTTAACAAACGGACTGATGCGGCGGTGTTCAACAGCGCTAACGGTCCATTGCTTTCTGATGAGGGGATTGCCAAGATCACAAATGGATATAGCAAATACGGCACTCAGTATAAGATCGTTCGGATTGGGAAGAAAGAGTACATTGCCCTGCGACCATACGCCAGCTTATTCAAATCGGGTCAGAGCTATCGCATCTATTACGTCAAGGCTGGAGCATTACCCGAGATGATCCTTTCGATGGAAGAACTTGAAAAATGAGCCCGGGATGGTTTCAACATTACGATTGCCTATATTGCCTGATGTAACCGTACCGGATGTCTCGGATGCGCGAAGCCTTCTCCAGCAAACTTCCGAGGTCTGCGAGACCTCGGAAGTTTTTACCGTTTTTTGTTCCAGATTATTTTACTGCGATCATTATGTCTGGTGGAAAGTCAATACTTAAACCACTTCTCATCCAAAGCCGGCCATTCGTCGGATTGAACGGCGCGTTCTTTCCAGTTTTCTTTTCCGCTCCACGATTCGATCCTGACCTCATAAACCGAAGTCTGACGCAGTTCTTTTTCGGTGACAGGACGATACTCCGTGCCGCCTTCCATCTCGCTGAAGTATTTGCCGATCAACTTATGCAGGACGGCAGCCTGTTCTTCCGCATCTTTGATGAGTTGCGCCGTGCCAAATACCAATACGCTTCGATACTGGAGAGAAAATTCGAGGGCCACGTTTGACGGGAGAAGTTTTCCCACCTCGCTGACTTCCACGCAGATCTTCGGGTTGCGCTCGATGTTTGCACGCAGGCGCCCGGCGATGTTCGAATGGAAGATTAAGCGCTGCCCGGCCTGGTCGTAGAAAAAAGTGGTGGGGTTGATGAACGGCTGATCGTCCCAAGTTGAGGCGATGTGGGCAATTTGTCCGCGCTGTAGAATCTCACGGATCCAGTCATCTTCACGTTTG
>JAJYOH010000055.1 GCA_021796315.1 Chloroflexota bacterium | reverse complement strand
TGCGGGTCTCTTTTTGTTTAAGTGGCTCTTCAGGATTAAGTGGGGTAAAACCCCGCTTACTACGGAGATCACGGAGTCCACAGAGAAAAACCTTTTTTAATCTCCGTGTTCTCTGTGGACTCTGTAGTGAAAAATGGGGAACCCCACCAAACACCAGAGAACCGTTAAGTGGATGTCTTGCGTAAGTATCAAAAACCGCTCTCGCTGCCCGGAGCAAACTTACAAGACAGACTGTTGCAAGAGGTCTATTTACCTTCTGCAATCAAGAACAGGGATTCTTCAGCATGGCCTGAAGAATCCCTGTTTCATTTTGCAGGGCGTACCTACTGACCGGCTAGCGCAGAGTTCGCTTTCGTCGCTGCGGTGTTCAATGCATCCTGGGGTGAGGCAGCCGAGTTAGCGATAGCCGTGAGGGCATCGGCAATGTAACCTCGAATTGGATTCCAAGCAGCAACGGTTGGTTCCTGTTTGCCGTATTGGAGCCAATCAAAAGCCTGACCATATAGCGGGTTGGCCTTGATGAAATCGGAAAGGGCAGCTTTAGTGGATTGGCGTGCGGGAAAGTAGGAAGTTGCCTTAGCCCAAGACGCGTTGGTATCGGTGCTCATCAGCCACTTCAAGAAGGTGAACGCGGCGCGTTCTTTTTCTGTGGTGGTCTTGAAGATGGTCACACTTGGACCGTAGGCATCCACTACCGGATTAGGGGTGGTATGTGGACCCGGAGCAATGCCCCAGTTAGTCACTTTTCCCGCCTGGTCGATTGCCTTCTTATAATAAGGTAAACCGGCAGTCGAGCCGAAGGCAAAGGCGATCTTGCCCAGTGAAAAGTCAGTCTGATCCTGGAAGGATTTGGCAATCACTGTGGCATACTTTTGCTGGAACAATTGATTGAGGAAATTCAATGTATCCAATCCAGCTTGAGAGTTGAAAGCGACTGTCTTGCTGTCCGGGCTGAGCATGTCGCCAACAACAAATACGAAAACTACTCAATCGCATTGAGCAGATTGGCAAGTCCCCTCGTCCCGAACTTATCCCAGAGGGCATCTACTTGGCTGCGGAGTTTAGGGTCGGCGAGCAATTAAATCAATCCTTTGAGTTTGGCTTTGGTGTACGCGGCAATGGTGAAGCCATCGGTAATTTTTTCGTCCGCAATCCATTCTTCCAGTTCTTTGACGGTCAACCAGACAAAGGATTCTATGCCTTCGTTCACATTGGCTTCTCCAAAAGTGGCAAGTTTTGCGTAAAACAAAGCCACAGACGCTGCTTCATAACCTGTATTGTTATAGAATTCGCCAAGACTTACCAATTCTTCAACTTGCCCACCAGTTTCCTCTTCAATTTCCTTTCTGGCATTCATATCCGCCGGTGTATTTGGCTCGCCGTATCCGCGCGGAAACTCATAATGCCATTGACGGGGCGGATGACGATACATATGAAGAAGAAGAATTTTTCCTTGATATTCAGATAATACGACTACACCACGCCCTCCCTTTAGGGTAGCAGTAGCAATTGAGCGTCCGTATCCCCTTATGTCACCATCTGGGAACTGAACTAAATCACGCACGATGATATTGTAGGGGTCATCTAGGATGACCCCTATCTTTGCCCATTCTAAAGGCAATCCCTTTTGTTTTAGTTCGGCTTCTTTTGTTGCCTCCCATTCGCTGATTATCTTTTGATCGAGAACAATTTTCAGCAAGGTATTGTTGTTATCAAAGAGGTCTGGGTTTTTATTTATTAGGTCAAGATAATTCATTTTTTTTACCGGAATTCTAAAATCTCAGGTTTTGACGAATCCTCGATCTGGCTGACAACACTCGAAACACTTCTATCAATTCGTAATTTAGAACCAAGGTTTTTAAGCAACCTTCCAATCTCTTTAAAAGCTTCAGGTGAAATTTTTGTATTTGGCTCTAAAATAGTTACTATTAGATTTTCAATAGTTCCAAGCTCAATACCATTTTTCCCATTATCAGTCATTTTCCATATATTATTACTAATCAGCTTCTTGCTTAGTTCAAAGTGATTTCCCCACGATTCTCTCATTTGAGAGAAAGCGTCGTCTCGTCTTTGCTCCCACTTTTTATAATTAAGTGAAAGATCTGCGCCAGAAGCAATAATACGATCAATAGTTTGTAATTGAGCGATTGAAAATTTATATTCTGCAAGTGAAGCCTGCCACTTTGGGTCTGTAAAAGCAACAAAACATGCATCCCAAGGCATAGCGCTAAGGAATTCGGAAACATCTTTATCGCGTAAGCTTTCTTTCCAACCAACTTGTCCTGGCATATACAAACCCCAAGGTATTTCAACGTCATAGCCACCAGCAGAACTCCAGCCGGTTTCCATAGCCCACCGTGATAGAGAATTCCCCGCAAGCACATAAGGGTTTTCTGGATCATCTATATGGTGAACTGTATCACCGGATTCGTTTGAAAGGGTTGCATAGCCTAGTGAAAAATTGTAGATGCTATCGGTAACTTCAATTATTCCCATAGCAAGACTATGGTTCTTAATGTTCTCCAGTTCATCATGAATTTTTGTTCGGTTGCTTATCTCCCCTTTTTTTCGTAATTCTTTGATAAATTCCACGATATCAACTGCAGCATCCTTCTCGGCTATAGATTTGAACCATGGTTGCTGGACAATCGGACTATCCCTGAGTTTTTGTTGCCTCAGCATTGCATCGACTTGGTCTTTATCCAAAGTGGCTATTTGATCAATTTCGCGCTTAAATATATGTACACTATCTCTGGATCGAATTACGCGAGATATGGGAGCAAGATTAGAATTAACATATGCGAGGATAGTATTTAATTTTTGAACGTAATCTGCCTCTTCTGTATTGGGCAAAACGTATTGATTGGAAATCTTTCCTTCGCTTTCAAGAGATTTAGCCCAGTTTAATCTTCTAAATTTATCTTCATCCAAGTCTGCCCATGCTGATAGCTTAAACCTATTTTGATTTTTTTCAACATCGCCAACTCTAGCAAATATCGCTGCGGCTGCATAATATGCGTCTTTCGGATCGCTACGGAGAGCTAGCCGAAGTGGTAATGCAAGTTTCATCTTTTGAGCCGCTTGACACAATTCGCCAAATACCTGTATAAAACCAGCAGAGTCCATCAGAATATTTTCGGAAATAGATATTCCGTCTCCTGTAATGAGCGCAGCCAAAACTTCAACTTTAGCCATCAATAACCTAAAAAGTAAACGGGCCTTGCGTTCATCTGCATTAAATCGTGTGCTGTCAAGTACATCGAGAAAACGATATTGCTCCAAAACGAGTGGGGAAGGAATTAAGTCTTTAAGCTTTTTGTTCGGCATTTTATTCTCCTTTTGGCATTTAAATGGATCAAATATTTTTTATTAACGAATACGCCCACAGCGAAAACCAATCGCTAAGTTAACCCTTTTTCACAAGCTGTTCAAGCCTCGCCATTTTCACCCATCTATATTTCACTATTCCTTCTTGTGTTTCAAGGGTAATCTTCTGTCCTTTTGGAATTTCAACCAAAAACACTGCTGTTCCACCTTTCCCTTCCTTGACCTTCGTCAGGCAGGTCAATTTTGCATCAGAAACACCAATTTCTTCCAACAATTCCGTTCTGGCGTTTTTCTCTGCCGAAAGACCAGGCTCGCCAAACCCGCGTGGAAATTCCCAGCTCCAATTGCGTTCCTCATGTCGAAACTTTCGAATTATCAAGACTTTGTCGTTTTGCACACACATAAGAACCGAGTTAATTCCGCTACCTTCTGCACTCTTGCAATTAATCCAGCGTACATAACCTCCAACTCGTCCATCAGGAAATTCCACCATATCACGAAGAAAATAAGCCCACTCATCTTCTGCGAGAACGCCAATATCTATCCAACAGGAAGGCTTGCCTGCTTTCTTGAGTTTGGCGTGTATTTTCTTTTGTTCGGCAAGAATGCGCTTCTCATCAAAGATGATTTTGATTTCGCCATCTTCGCCGTTATTCTTGAACATACTTGGGTTTTGTTTTACAAGCTCAAGATATTTTTGAAGCGATTTCATAGTATGCCTATTTGGAAAGTTTCTTGTGAGAACCTACCTTGAGAACAAATGACATAAAAACGCTATCAATATAAATGGCAAAAAGGCAATCAAAATCAATGCAATCCCCGCAAGAACTTGACCTATATAAACACCGATACCTAAACCAATAATGAAACCAACTACGCCGCCCAGAAAACCAAAATTAAAGCCGATTGTTCCGCCTACAATTCCTGTTATGACACCAGTTATTAGGGGAAGATAGCTAATAATAGCCCCTAAGATTCCTTTATTCGTGTCCATATTATTTCTCCTTAATAAATTGATTTGAAATTTGTATTTCTGCTTTATAGTTCAAACTGCTCAATGAACATCACGATCTTACTCACATCCTTCTCCGTAAACCACCTCTCCACAGCATCTGCGCCAAACATATCCAGCGGTGGCTCCTACAGGCGTTGCACTGAGCCTGTCGAAGTGTCAGCAGTTTCGAGATGGCACTTCCGCAAGAACGGCCCTGCCCGACGCGCGCATACCGACCATTCTAATTGCGGGTCAATCATTTCCTTGCATGTACGTTCTTCAGAGATTTGGCGGGGCATGGTTGATTTGTTGATAGGCTTGCTCAAAAAGAAACGCTTCGATTTTTATTGCTGAAATTTGTAGAAATTCTTAGTTCTATCCTGATGGCAAATTGTAATAATCAATTTTACGACAAATTTTTCTTTTGATAATCCCCAAAAAAGCATCCCCAAAAAAGCATCACGTTTCGACACTATATAAAGCGGATATTGCCGCATATCGTCAAGAGCCTGTTCGGTGGCAATCATTATTCGTCCACCATTCCCGATCTTCAAAAGGATTATGATAACGTCATCCTGTTCTTTGTAGATAGCTTTGGATGGCGCTTCTTCGAGAAATTTGCATCGTATCCGTACTTGAAGCGCTTCGCCCGTGACGGGCATGTTGCTAAACTTACTTCGCAGTTTCCCTCGACGACATCCGCTCATACAACCTGCATCCACAGCGGATTGAATGTGGGACAGAGCGGCGTCTTTGAATGGAATTATTATGAACCGTTATTGGATGCGATGATTGTCCCGCTGCTTTTTTCATTCTCCGGGACGATGGAACGCGACCAGCTTAAGACGACCGGCATTGCCCCGAAAAAACTTTATCCCGCCCACAGCTTGTACCGCGACTTGAAAAAGCTCGGTGTCCACTCAACCATCTTTCAACACCGCGAATATACGCCGTCTACTTATTCCGACATTCTCTTCCGCGGGGCTGAAGTGCGCGGGTACAAATCTTTACCCGAGGCGCTGACCAATCTTCGCCTGGCATTGGACGCGGCGACGGGAAAAAATTATTTCTTCCTTTACTACGATAAGGTCGACGGCATCAGCCACGAGTATGGTCCAACATCCCAACAGGTTGAAGCCGAAGTGGATATGTTCCTGACCACGATGGAACGCCAGTTTGCTTCCGCAAAAAAAAGAAAAACGCTCCTTTTGTTGACGGCTGACCACGGCCAAGTCGAAGTTGATCCGGTAACGACGGTTTATCTCAACAAGGCTTTCTCTCGCATCGAAAGATATATTCGGAAGAATCGAAAAGGTGAACTGCTTGTTCCCGGCGGTTCACCCCGTGACATGTTCCTTTATATCAAGAATGAGATGCTCGATGAAGCGCGGGCAATGCTTGCCAAAGGCTTGGAAGGCAAAGCTGATGTTATCAAAACTGATGAACTGATCGCGCAGGGATATTTCGGGCCAAAGGTCTCAAAGACTTTTCGCGAACACGTTGGGAACCTGGTCGTTCTGCCGTACCGTTATGAGGGAGTCTGGTGGTACGAAAAAGATAAATTCGAGCAGAAATTTTACGGTCATCACGGCGGGCTGACGCCGCAGGAAATGGAAATCCCATTGCTGTCAATCGAATTGTAACCAGCTTCCAAATAGCCTACGCACACACTATCGGAAATTGTGACTTCACCTTACATACACATGTCACTGCGAGGCTGGTACTTTCCCCGGCGCGGGAGTCCCGAATTTGGTGGGGATTGCTTTGGGGTGGGCGGAGAACGCCCGAAACGCCACTCGCGATGCTGTTTGTTTTGCTACAATTTTAGGCAGTACGAGCCTTATATTTATCGGTGGTGAGAGTTTTCCAGACGTTCTTTCCAGCCCTTCCCTTGCCAAGTCTTTTCTTTTAACATTCGGCTGAAAAGCCTGTGCAATCTTTATTGAATCGTGTATAATCTCGTCCGCTGGTTCGGTTGAGAGATTTTTCTCTTGTTGGCAATTCGAGGAGAGTGAAGCGTTTTGATCGCAAGGTCATTGTTGCTTGTCTTTATTTTACACGTCCCTCAGCCGAGTCTGTATCTCGGCTGAGTTTTTTATCCACCCTGCCTTTGGAAGGAGGTGAACTTAAATGGCAATGGTTGTTTTACGCTCTGGCGAAGGCCAGGATAGTCTGCTTAAACGTTTTCGCAAGAAAATTGTCAAGAGCGGAATTTTGAGCACTGTTCGCCGCAAGCGCTGGTTTGTCTCCAAGAGTGAACAGCGACGCATGGAGAAGAAGAAAGCAATCCGCCGTATTAAGCGGCGCTCCTTCACGAAGGAGACTGAGTAGAAACACAGGAGAAATGTATGGCTAAAGAGGAAGATAAAATTCGAGCAGATGGCGTTGTGATTGAAGCCCTGCCAGGGACTCAGTTCCGCGTTCGGCTGGATAACGGCCATGAAGTACTGGCTTATTTGTCCGGAAAGATGCGTAAGTATTACATCCGCATTTTATTGGGCGATCATGTGGCAGTGGAAATGTCGCCGTATGATCTGACTCGTGGACGCATCACTTTCCGCCAGCGTAAAAATGCTCCGGTGAGTTCTGCCATTCAGGAATAGTCATACATTTATCATTAAGTTCATTGAGAGACATCCAACGGATGTCTCTTTTATTTTTTAAAAATTCGGAGGATCAAATCATGTCAACAAAATTTGCTGTCGTTTCTATTTGGGCTGAAGATGTTTTGACCTGCGCTCATTTCTACCGCGATGTGCTTGGATTAAAGCTTTTGCCGCATCACGCAGACCGCCTGCATTTTGATGTGAACGGAATCTATCTGACCATCATCAAGGGCAAACCAATGCCTTGGGGCGTGGAAGGAAATTCCGCGTCGCGCTGGATGATGTTCCATGATCCGGCGGGAAATTTAATTGAGTTGGTTCAATTCAATGGCTGAGCAGAAAATCCGCCGGGATAATTTTTCCCGGCGGATGGTTTTATTTAACGGAGCCCGCTAAAAGTCGGGATGGAAGCGTTACGATTTGTTCCCATCGCCATCTTTGTTGGCGTCGTAATGAATGGCGGCCATCTGCTCGTACAACGTCCAACGTGACCTGGCATCGTGCTGGGCTTCCTTCATTAATTTCTCGGCGCGTTCTTCATCCATTTGAGTCAGCATCTTGTAACGGGTTTCATTGTAGGCGAATTGCGAGACCGGGATGCTCGGCTCTTTCTGCTCGATGATGAGCGGATTCTTGCCCTGCTCCGCCAAACGCGGATCGTAACGATAGACCGGCCACGAACCGGATTGCACGGCCAGCTTCTGCTGTTCGAGGCCGCGTGCCATGTCGTATCCATGTGCGATGCAGTGGCTGTATGCGATGATGAGCGACGGGCCATCGTAGGATTCAGCTTCGAGCATGGCTTTCAAAGTTTGCTGGTCGTTGAAGCCCATCGCGACACGCGCCACGTAAACATAGCCGTAAGCCATGGCGATCAGACCGAGGTCTTTCTTCGGCAAACCTTTTCCAGCCGTTGCGAATTTTGCAACTGCCGCGCGCGGTGTGGACTTGCTGGCCTGTCCGCCGGTGTTTGAATAAACTTCGGTGTCCAGAACAAGGATGTTGACGTTGCGCCCCGATGCGAGCACGTGGTCGAGACCGCCGTAGCCGATGTCGTAGGCCCAACCGTCGCCGCCCATGATCCACACTGATTTCCTGACGAGACTATCCGCCACGCTGATCAAATCCTTGGCGCGCGAATCTTTCGAGCCGTTGAGTTTCTTTTTCAGTTCCGTCACGCGCAGGCGTTGATCTTCGATGCCAGCTTCGGTGGATTGATCGGCGTGAAGAATCGCGCTGACCAATTCAGCGCTGAGTTCATTTTCAAAACCCATCATTAATTCGCGTGCGTATTCATTTTGTTTGTCGATGGTGAGGCGCATGCCCAAACCAAACTCGGCGTTATCTTCGAACAATGAGTTCGACCAGGCTGGGCCGCGTCCGTTGTTGTCAACAGCCCACGGCGTGGTGGGGAGGTTGCCGCCGTAAATGGATGAGCATCCGGTGGCGTTGGCGACGATGGCACGGTCACCGAATAATTGTGAAACCAGTTTGACGTACGGCGTTTCGCCGCACCCCGCGCATGCGCCGCTGAACTCGAACAGCGGGCGGAGCAGTTGTGAATTTTTGATCGTGGACGGATTGACCAGCTTGCGATCAATGTCGGGGATCTCCATGAAGTAATCCCAGTTCTTGCTTTCGCTTTCGCGCAGAGGCGGCTGTGGCGCCATGTTCAACGCTTTCCGTCCAACCTGAGTCTTGTCCTTGGCCGGGCAGACATCCACGCATAATGTACAGCCGGTGCAATCCTCCGGCGAAACCTGGATCGTGTAGGCCATGCCGGGGAACTCCTTGAACTTGCTGTCAAGATGCTTGAAGGTTTCCGGCGCGCCATCCAGCAATTTCTTGTCATAAATTTTTTGTCTGATCACGGCGTGCGGGCAGACCATTATGCACTTGCCGCACTGGATGCACAAGTCCTCCTCCCAAACCGGAATGTCGAGCGCCAGGTTGCGCTTTTCCCATTGAGTGGTGCCGGATGGATAAGTGCCATCTGCGGGAAGCGCGCTGACGGGGACATTGTCGCCATCGAACGCGATCATTTGCCCAAGCACGTTGCGGACAAATTCCGGCGCCTCGTTCGCGACGGGGAGGCGGCGTGCCGTCTTCGAGTTGATCTCGGCTGGAACCTTGACCTCATAAAGATTCTCCAAAGTCCGATCCACGGCTTCGAAGTTTTTCTTGACGACAGCTTCACCGCGCTTGCCATACGTTTTTTCGATGGCGTGTTTGATTTCAGCGATGGCCCGTTCGCGTGGAAGCACGCCGCTGATGGCGAAGAAGGCCGTCTGCATGATGGTGTTCATGCGTCCGCCCATGCCCGCTTTTTCAGCGACATCGTAACCGTTGATGACGTAGAACTTTAATTTTTTCTCGACAATATCCTTCTGGACTTCGACCGGAAGTTCATTCCAGATTTCATCGGGACCGTACAAACTGTTGAGCAAAAAGACTCCGCCCGGCCTGGCATACTTGAGCATGTCCACGCGCTCGAGGAATGAATATTGATGGCAGGCCACAAAGTTGGCCTGGTTCGCGCCGATCAAATATGGAGCGTAAATTGGCTTGGGTCCAAAACGCAGATGCGAGAGAGTCACTGTGCCGGATTTTTTGGAGTCGTAATAGAAATATCCTTGAGCGTAATTCTCAGTTTCTTCGCCGATGATCTTAATTGAATTTTTGTTCGCGCCGACCGTGCCATCCGAGCCGAGGCCGAAGAATACACAGCGCACGGTTTCATCAGACTCAATCGAAAATGAGGGATCGAAGTCGAGGCTGGTGTGGCCGAGATCATCGTTAATGCCGACCGTGAAATGATTCTTGGGTGCGGGCTTCTTCAATTCATCCAGCGTGGCTTTGACCATGGCTGGCGTGAATTCTTTCGACGACAAACCATAACGTCCGCCAATAACTTTGACGTTCGACATCTTTCCCTCGGCCAGCGCGTTGACAACATCCAGGTAAAGCGGCTCGCCGCCCGCGCCGGGTTCTTTGGTGCGGTCGAGCACGGCTATGGACTTCACAGATTTCGGCAATGCCTCAACAAATTTTTCAAACGCGAACGGGCGATACAAACGAACGCGCAGTACGCCAACTTTCTCGCCTTTCGCCACAAGATATTTCACGGTCTCTGCTGCGGCTTCGCCGCCCGATCCCATGATGATGATGACGCGTTCAGCTTCTGCATGACCGACATAACCGAAGAGATGATATTGTCGTCCTGTGATCTGGGCGAACTTGTCCATCGCTTCTTGCAAGATGGCAGGCGTGGCATCATAAAATGGATTGACCGTCTCGCGTGCCTGGAAATAAACATCCGGGTTTTGCGCGGTGCCGCGGATCATCGGTCGCTCCGGGGAGAGTCCACGCTCGCGGTGAGCGCGGATCAACTCATCGTCCAGAAGGGCGCGCAGTTCTTCATCCGCAAGTTGTTCGATCTTGGTCACTTCATGCGATGTGCGGAAACCATCGAAGAAATGCAGGAAGGGGATGCGAGCCTTGAGCGTGGCGGCCTGTGCGATGGCGGCGAAGTCCTGCGCCTCCTGGACAGAGCCGGATGAGAGCAATGCCCAACCCGTCTGGCGAACGGCCATCACATCCTGATGATCGCCATAAATGGAAAGTCCCTGTGCAGCAAGTGAACGCGCCGCAACATGGAAGACCGTGCTGGTGAGCTCGCCTGCGATCTTGTACATGTTCGGGATCATCAACAACAAGCCTTGTGAGGCGGTAAAGGTGGTGGTCAAGGCTCCGGTTTGGAGTGCGCCGTGGACGGTTCCGGCCGCGCCGCCTTCGGATTGCATTTCGATAACAGTGGGCACTGTGCCCCATAAGTTTTTCTTGCCCTTCGCGGACCATTCATCTGAAAACTCGCCCATGCCGGATGACGGTGTGATGGGATAAATGGCGATCACTTCGCTCAAGCGGTGAGCGACCGATGCTGTGGCTTCGTTGCCGTCAATCGTGATTACTGTGCGTTTCATTTCTAGCTCCTTTGGAAACGGGCAGACTGCCCGGGAATAACAATCTTTCAATTTCCAAGTGTATCTCCCATAGGCTGATGACGTTAGTTATTAATGGCCTGAATACCCCTGCGAGTTGTCATATTTCGGACAAGAATTGGGTAAATTATGGAGTAAAAAAGACGGCAGTGTTTGAACTGCCGTCTTCGATAAAAAAACAGGAAATGAAGCAATAACTTAATTGTATATTCCTATCTTTTTAGATGCGGCCTTGCCAGAAATAATGCTGCCAACGATTTGGCATCGGGCATCTCGCCGCGTTCCGCCATTTGGATTGCGTCTCTCACTGAAATTTTCTCAACTTGCAAAAACTCATCATCATCAGCTTCAAGCGGATCATGACGCAATTCAGTTGCAAGGAACACAGCCATGAATTCCGTTGAATATCCTGGCGCGAGATAAAAATCTCCGATGCGTTCAAGCCTGCCCGCGGCCATGCCGGTCTCTTCGCGGATCTCGCGGGCTGCGCAATCTTCATAAGCTTCGCTGCCATCGCGCGTTCCAGCCGGAAGTTCGAGTAAATCCTTTCCAGCGGCGTGACGATATTGTCGAACAAAGAGCATATTGTCATCGGCATCGATTGGAATGATGATGACCGAGCCATTATGTTCGACGATATCAAACTTCGTTTCATTTCCATCAGGTGTCTTGAGCGTATCGCGGCGGATCTTAAATGCACGCCCCTGAAAGACAGGTTCCGATTTAGTGAGTTTGAAAGGCATGACTACTCCTAGAAAAAAGCCCAGGCGATTGCCCGGGCTCTTTTGATTCTTCCATTGTTTTACGGGACGGTTATCTTTTGTCCGGCAGTTAGCGCTGCGTTCAGTGAAAGGCCATTTGCCTGCGCAAGCGTCTCGGGATAAACGTCACCGTAATAACAGGCAATGCTGTAAAGAGTATCTGTCGAAGAATCTACTGTGAATGTATCAGGATGATTATGCCAGGCGCGCGCGCCGGGGAAGGTGCCGGTTTGCGGGATCTGCAACACGAGTCCCGGCTGAACGACCTGACTGTCATGCAACCCGTTCAATGCGGCCAAATCATCGGGGTTAAGATTGAAGCGGCGCGCAATGCAGAATGGCCATTCGCCTGATTGCAAAGTGTAAGTGGTTGGGCGGCCAGATGGAACTACAACAGTGGAAGGCGCCGATGTGGTTGCGCCGGGAACAACTGTGATCGGCGCAGGAGTGGTAACAACCAATGGAATACCAGGCGTGCCAAGAGTCGGCGTTAGCGATGCACCGATCAATGGCGTGATGGCGGTGCCCGGTGTGCCCGGAGTTGCAGGTGTGGATGGCGTCCCTGGTGTGCCATTGGCCAGCGCAGTCTGCGTGCCCAGGTCGGCTATCACTTGCATTGGATCCTGGCCGGATGGGAATGGCGATACAAACAAGCCGGTGGGGATTAGAGTCGGCGTTGCCAGCGGCGCTTGAGAATATTGTTGCGTGCAAGCCGATACCAGAATTGATCCAAGCAGGATAAGACTGGCCAGTCTCACGCTAATTTTCTTTTTCATGACGTCTCCTCTTGATATCTATCAAAAATGGATGGTAGCATATCCCGTTTAACACGTCAAGCCGCGCAATGGACTACTGTCCACAGCCCAGCCCGCTCAGTAAATTGGATGCAAAACCCTGCGCCTCATTCGGACCCGTTGCCTGCACCCGTTTCCAAAGCGCGCATAACCCCTGATGAATTTTCGGTTCATCATTCCACGCCTGACGTGTCATCTGCTCTGCGGATTTTAAGTCACCGGTGCGTGCATAGGCCTCGATGAATGGCAATGATTCAAAAACATCGGTTGAAGAGAAACCTTGTTTTGATGCTTCATGTCCCAGCGCGGCCACTCGTTTCCAGTCTGCAACTTGCCGCGCAAGTTCAGCCTTTTCATAGAAATAACACCACGTGTGCGATGGTTCATTATTAAATGGGGGAGATGATAATTCGAGAGAAGGCGCATCAGGGACGATTTGCGATGGGTTGGAAAGCGGAACCAGCGGGCTGATCGAATTCGGAAAGCGGGAATAGGTTTCTGCATCGCCAAAAGCTGGATCGAGCACGCGCAGGCATCCGCTCGGCGGAAAATAAATCGTGATGGCTTGCGAGGTCGAGCCGTGAAAGGTCACAGTGCGGTCAGGGAAATTGATAACGGTGCCGGGTTTGAGGTCCGGTAAAGTTGCGCCGCCGAGACGTTCGATGGCGTAAAGCATTGCGTAAGGCAAATCTGATTTTTTGAAGTCCGGCGCATAAATCCAATTAAGTGGGGCGGTGAAGGATAGATCTGTTTCGTAATCGATGGGAACGTAGGTTGTCAGGATGGCAGTGTTTGGTTTGAGGGCGGGAATGCGCCACGCGAATTGCCAGTAGATTTCCTGTTGCCGGACCCAATCGCGGCGGAAAATATTGGCGTTGAAGAATTGCTGGCCGATACCGAGCGCGATCAACAAAGCGAAGACGATGTTTTTAACGCGCGCGTTTTTGATGAGCAGCTCGATCAAACCGACCATGAATAAACTTGCGCCGAGCATCATGGAAATCATGAAACGGTCGAAGCTGGACTGCAATGTGAGTGGAAGCCCCGCCGCGAAAGAGGGGACTCGCCCAAGCAAAATTCCGATGATGCCGATCACGATGGCTTGAATGGAAAATGTGATGGATGGATTTTCAGGAAATTGTAGCCTGAAAATATAAAATGAAAGAAGAAGGAACGAAAGAAGAATCAGCGCGAGAGTGAGAAGTGTCGATGGCGCGGTGATGGATTGTGCGGCAAGCACCAGCACCTGTGCCCAGATATAAAAGCCTGCTTTCCAAAACGCATCGCCAAAAGTTGTCAGCGCATCATAAAAAGATGGGATGTGATTCGTGGTGGTCACGCCGTAGGAAATGTACGCGCCTGATTTGTAATAATAAGCCAGCCAGCCCGCGTTCAAAAGCCAGATTAAAAGATAAGGCCGCCAGCGTTTAAATGTTTGTATAAAGCCGCGCCAAAAACCTTTTGTCTCTTCTGCGAGAATGACCCAAATAAAAAGAAAACGAAGCGGTTCGAGACCGATGAAATATTCTGTTGGAAAAACGCCAAGAACTAAAAAGAGGAGAGCGATGATTGTGTTCAGGATGTCATTGCGAGGACGTTTGGGCGTTCTTTGCCCGTCCGAAGCAATCTCAGGTTTATTGGGTGTTGGGGATTGCTTCGCCACGGAACGGCTCGCAATGACGTTCCTGTTCATTGCGCGAGCGGTAAAACCAAATGAAAGCAGATAAAAAATAAAAGGAATCCATTCCTGATTAATATGTGTGAGCGCCACCCAGTGTTGACTGTATCCGGGGAAAACAAGAAATAGAAAAGATGCGATCAGCGTTTGACGTTTGTGGTTCGGCCAAATTTGATTTAACACGAACCAAACCAAAAGTCCGGCGATGAAGCGGATGACGAGGGCGAAGATTTGCCAGAGCATCGGGTTTGGCGGAATCAGGCTGGTGGTCGCAAAAAAGATCGGTCCGAGAAATGGACGGAATCCGCTGAAGGCCGCGATGAATTCGCGCGGGCCAAGAAATTTTGCGATCCATGCAAAGGGCCAGTCGTCCCAATAGAAACCGGTGAAGGGCAACAAAAGACCGTAAGCGACGACCGTTGTCAGCGCGAAGACGAGCGGAATGGATCTGGCCGTAAAACGAATGGATTTCATGTTGAGTCAATTATAAGAGAAAAGTCATTGGGCGTCTGAGACATGATTTGTCGGGAGTGGCTAATTCAATGGGCTAACCACGAAGACTCGAATGCACAAGGACACAAAAAACTTTGGGTCTTCGTGACTTCGTGGTAAAAAGCCCAGCTTTTTCGATACTCCTGATTTGTCAGCAATTCTCAATATAAACCATGTCATTGCGAGACGGCGTTCTTCCGTCGAAGCAATCCCCTGTTTTGACGAGGAGATTGCTTCGCAAAAAACGCTCGCAATGACGTATTGAGAATTGCTGCTGATTTGTCCAACATAACAAAGACCGAGTTTATAATTGCCTCATGCCATTCCTAAAAGAATACTTTCTCTTAAACCCGGATGTTGTTTTTTTGAATCACGGTTCCTTTGGCGCAACGCCAAAGCCTGTATTCGATGCTTATCAGAATTGGCAACTGCGATTGGAACACCAGCCTGTACTTTTCCTTGGACGCGAACTCGATGACCTGTTAAAAGATTCCCGATGTGCGCTTGGAGAATATCTCAATGCCGATGCGGATGATTTGGTTTACTTCCCCAATGCGACGCATGGCGTGAACATCATCGCTCGTTCCCTGGGACTCAAACCGGGGGACGAAATCCTGACTACTGACCATGAATACGGCGCGTGTGATTACACCTGGGATTTTGTTTGCGGAAAAACAGGCGCGAAATATATTCATCAGTCCATTCCATTGCCGGTTCGCTCTGAAGATGAAATCGTTGAACAAATTTGGTCGGGTGTGACATCGCGGACGAAAGCGATTTATCTGAGTCACATTACTTCGCCGACTGCGTTGCGTTTGCCGGTTGAAAAAATTTGTCAGCGGGCGCGCAGGGCAGGCATATTGAGCATTGTCGATGCCGCGCATTCGCCGGGACAAATCCCGGTAGATTTGCAGGCTTTGGGCGCAGACGTTGTTTTCGGCAATTGTCATAAATGGATGCTCAACGCAAAAGGCTCCGCATTTTTATATGTGCGGCACGAAATTCAACACCTGATCGAGCCGTTGATCGTGAGCTGGGGATATGGCGCGACTCCAGAGACAACCACTGGTTCACGTTTTATCGATCTTTTTCAGTGGACAGGCACCAAAGACCCTGCGGCTGCTTTGACCGTTCCGACTGCCATCCAATTTATGAAAGAACATAATTGGGATGAAGTGAGACGCGAATGTCACGCGTTGCTTTGTCAGGCGATTGAGCGAATATGCGACCTGACCAGGATGCCGCCGCTGTACCCGCTCGATTCGGATTTTTACAGCCAGATGGGAATTGCCCCGCTTCCCTCATCTAATATTGCTTTGCTCAAAAGCCGTTTGTATGATGAGTATAAAATAGAAGTACCCCTGACCCAATGGCAAGGCAGGCAATTCGTCCGCATTTCGGTGCAGGGATACAATACTCAGGAAGATGTCGACGCATTGGTGAACGCGTTACAGGCGCTTTTGCCGCGGGTTGTTGTTTAAATTTTTCCAATGATTTGGCTTGTTATCCTGTTCCAGGGCGGACATTAAGCGACTGATTCATGCTTTAGTGCGTGAATATAAATTGATACTCCGTTAACCAATTTTCTGCGATGATGACAAATCTGTTATGATTTTATCGTTCTACAATATCTATCTGGAGGTCGAATGAGTTTTTCAAAACGAATTTTGATTACATTGATATTGTCTGCTGTTTTGCTATCGGCGTGTGGAAATGCCGGTACGACGACCCCGCAGGATGTCAATGTAATTTACACCAGCGTGGTCGATACGTTGGTCGCTTCCTACTTTACAACACAGACTGCTTTGGTCCCTCCCACCAATTCCATTCCTACGCTCCCAATGGCGACGTTTGTGTTTAATACGCCCGTCGCGTCTCCCACGTTGATACCCACGGCTACGCGTCCATACTATACTGCGACGATCGGTACGGTTTTCAGCCCATCCCCAACGGGGACGCTTGCCACACCCACACTTAATCCGTCAGCGCTGGCTTTCGGATGCAGTAATCTGGAATTCATACGTCATGTGAACTATCCTCCGGGGACGGTTTTTCTGCCGGGCCAAAATTTCACGAAAACATGGAAGGTTCAAAATACTGGAACTTGTCCCTGGATGTATCAATATCGGCTTACACTTGTCGGTGGAGATAGTTTCGGCGCTGCGCTTGTAAAGCTTGGCTCGGAGATACCAGTTGGTCAATGGACCGAAGTCTCTTTGAACATGGATGCTCCCAAAAAAGAAGGGAACTACGCCAGCTATTGGCGGATGGCAGATTCAAATAACAATGCTTTCGGGGCGACCCTGGTAGTCTCGTTCACGGTTGCAAATCCAACCAGTACTCCTGTGCCGCCGGCAGATACGCCTACCCCAACCCCATAAAGGAACAATTTCAACAGTCAATTAAAGGTAAGTTTTCAATCAAGCATACAATCAGGAATAGTATGGATATTTCATTGGCGCTTGGCGGCGGCGGCTCAAAAGGCAATTCACACATCGGCGTCTTACGTGTTCTCGAAAAAGAAGGATTCCGCATTCGCGCGGTTGCGGGGACGAGCTTCGGCGGGATGGTCGCTATTTTTTACGCGGCCGGTTTTACTCCTGATCAGATCGAAGATATCTTTGCCGAGGTGGATCAATCGCGTTTGTATGACCGTGTCGGCGACGAGAATCCATCTTTTCTCGGCCTCGGCGGAGTCTATAAGTGGCTGGAGCACACGATTGGCGAACGCACTTTTGCCGATCTAAAAATT
>JAJYOH010000054.1 GCA_021796315.1 Chloroflexota bacterium | reverse complement strand
TAATTACGTATTTCATTGCGGCCTCCGCGCAAACAGATCGGTGTGCTCAAAACGCAGCACACCGCGCGGACAACGCGCCACGCACTCGCCGCACGTCAGGCAATCGCTGTGCGTGATCGCTTCACCACGCCAAACGTGCGCACGCACGTCGATTTCGATTGGGCAGTTATAAGAGCATATACCGCACTGCACACAGCGCGCCGGGTCAGGTACAACGTGGCCGCCAACCAGCGCTTCGCGGCAGGTGGAACTTTTCCCAAAAATATCTTTGAAAGCCATAATGTCCTTTGTATTTAAGTCGTTTTGACTAAAAAAAAGTTGCGGGTTTCATCATTTGACATTATAAGTGAAACAAACAACGGAAAGATTACAAAAAAGTAATTACAGGCAGCTAACCAGTTTGCAAAGTCCCACAAATAAAAACGGAGTTGCACTTTCGTGCAACTCCGTTGACTCGCAAAATATACTTTCTATGAAATCAGCTTTACGTTGGCGGCCTGCAATCCCTTGGGGCCTTCCTCGACAGAAAACTCGACCTTCTGATCCGGCTCCAGCTTGCGGTAGCCTTCCATTTGAAGAGCAGAGAAATGGACGAATACGTCCTCTCCACCGTCACGACCGATAAAGCCGTAACCCTTGGTGGCGTTGAACCACTTAACGGTGCCAGTATAACGTTCAGACATCTTACTTTACTCCTGCTAAAAAATTTATCCCGCTCGCCTGGTGTGCTTGCTCATCAGACAATCACGGGACGTGACGCAAGATTATCATGCGCGTTTTGGCATGTCAAGACCCATTTTACAGGGTACTGCGTAAATATCTAAACCAGGATTTTAGGTTATACCTAATTCCGGCGCTTGAAAGTTTAGATTTTAATGCAAGAAGCAGTAATTTTCTTGCGGATAACTGCAAAACGCGAGGTCAGGTGGACCCAGGGCGGCGACCAGCGCGTCAGATATTCCGCCCGGCGGATGACTTTCCGCATCTCATCCGGACCCTGGAACGGCTCCAGCAAATTAAGCGACCTCCCCAACTCGAAAGCCGCGTGCGCGTCCGAGCCGACAGTTCCAGCCAGATCATGCTTGCGAGCAAACTCCCGCGCTCGACGGTTAAAAGCGGGCGACATACAGCGCGAATTATAGATTTCGATGGCATCCACCAGCGGGATGATTTCCAGCAAATCCTCTTTCCTCCATCCGCCGCTTCGCCATTCGTCGAACGGATGCGAAACGCTTATAAACGCATTCTGATCTCTCAAACGTTTGATAGTCTCCTGCGGCGAAAGCATCGGTGGAATTTCCTCGATTACATAGGCCGCCAAAATTTCACCACGCGTCGTCATGATCTCCTCCCCCACGATCACCCGCTCCAAGTCCAGAGCCTGGGCCGCCAACGCGCCCGCGATTGTGTTATGGTCCGTTACAATCACGCGGTCAATCCCCTTACGACGGCAAACATCCACAAGAGTCTGAGGAGATGTGAGGGAGTCTTTTGAATAGATTGTGTGGCAGTGAAATTCGATACGTAACATACGCTGATTGTACATGGAAACAATTGCCCGATTGGAAGAACGGATTTATAATCACAAATGTATTCTCGATTCCATAACAGGAGGATCGTATGGAACTCGTTCATCGTTATCTCAGAGCCCTGATAAGGCCAGCTTGTTGGGTAGTTAATTCTGCCCAAAATACTCTAATTAAAGTTTTATTTCTATCAGGAGCCATAGCATTATTGGTGGCCTTTTTTGTTTCAGTCCAACCTGTTATTCATGCCCAACAGCCCGCGACAACATCAATCGCACCCACAGTTATGCCATTGACACCCACTCCCGACATAGAACGGAGGCTATATCAGGTTGAAATTACACAGTCACAGACCGTAGATTCGCTGAAATCGGCAAATGATTACAATCGCTTTCTTTTTTCCGTAACCGGCGCAATAATTGCACTGTTGGTTGGGATTCAAGGCTTCGCCACATTTACTCAATCAAGCAGGGAGGGCAAACGAGATTTGGTGGAACGAGCGGGGGTTAAGCAAGTCTCGGACGTTTTGACAGTCGTTCAGCAAACCCTTGAGAGCCGACTTGCGGCTGAAGAAGATGCGCGCAAAAAGGCTAAAGAGGCTGAGGAAAAATTGGCTGATGTCGCAAAAAAGTTCGATCGCCTCGATATCTTTTATAAGAATTTTCAGTCAAACATCAAGAAACTAAGAAATGAGCTTGAAAGTGATGCTCTTCAATGGGCAAGCACGATTCCTCGACATGGATTCAAAGAGCAAGCAGATAAACTCAATGATTTTGCTAATCGCTTCGATCGATTTAAGTTAGACAGTGAGCCTATCGAGGAAGAGAAGCAAGAATTTGGTGCACATGTTGTTTATATTCGAGGGATAGCCGCGCATTATGCCAATCAACCTGAAATTGCAGAAAAATATCTTAGAAAAGTCGTAAGTTACCAACAGCCTGAATTAGGCGAGGACACTCTTCCTTACAATCGCCGAATTGCTAATGCTTATTATTATCTGGGATTAATAGAGTTGAACTTCGGGCACAATCAAGATGCCATAGATTACTTTGAAAAAGCCAATCAACGTGATATCCAGGGGAGAGATTTTTTGACCAAAATTGTAATTGCCGAGGCATATAAGATAATAGGGGAATTCGACAAAGCTAGTCAATATCTTAATGAAATTGAGAAGAAAATTCACGAAATTGAGCGACTGGAAGGATCGATTCCTCAAGCCGAATTGAGGCTTTGGAGTCGGGCTATTTTAATCAGAGCAAATATGATAATTGTTGTACATGAAAAGAATTGGGAAGAAGCGGTCCAAGGATTGTTGCATCCTGTGCGGGATAGGGACGCGACATATTATTATGCAACAGCTACCCTTGCTCAATCGTATCATTCTCAGGGCAATCATAAAATTGCAAAGGAACTGTTTCATGAGGTATATGATGAAATAGTTGCGACCGATATCCATAACATTAGAGAAGTGCGCTCCAAGATGCTAGCTCTAATGTTTGCCGGGATGTCATCCAAATATATAGGGCAAGATAAACAATCGAGTGAGTACTTGGATCAAGCCAACGCGAATTGTAACGACCTACCCAAGATCGACTCTCAAGGCTGTACTGTTTTTTCACCGCTGAGTAAACGTAACGAAAAAGTTAATGTAATACAGACTCATATTGAGTTGATTCGAAAGGGTGCTGTTCTGTTGGAACCTGGCAGTTTCCAGAATTAATGAATTCAATTGGAGGTGGATATGGAAGGATTTAACGGCAATGCGCCGCTTGATGATATTTCACGTCAAGTTTTGTTATTGCTTTCACATGAGGAGAATTTTACCGTACATAACATATCTAAGGCCATACAACAACCCGACAATGCGGCGCTTTATGCAGTAACAATCCTAGAAAAGCGCAATTTCATTTTTAAGAAAGGAACAAATAATAGCTATCAAATATCCAAAGAAGGCTCTGACTATCTGGCGGTAAACTTTGGAATTCGAGTGACTAGGCCAACACCACCAACAAATCCAAAAGAACTCATCGCCAAACAAAAAAACCGTTTATTGACATATATAACGAAATTTGTTGTGTGGGCTGCCATACCTATATGGCTAATGATACCTAGTCTTATCCTAAGTATAGGATTCGTGGGAACCGCCACGATTACCAACAATTTCGCAAAATTGGGGTTATCACTTATCCTCGCATTGCTAATTGTTCTTTATTTCGTTTGGACACTTCGGATAGTAAAACAGTCTACGACTGTGGTTATATTTCGCTTGGGGATATGCATTGGCGCAAGAGGGCCGGGCATTATCGTAATTTTACCGATCTTTGATAAAGTCCACTTCGTAGAACTGAAAGTAGACCATAAGGAAATATATGATGAGGCATGCATTACTAAAGACAATGTTCAGATCAAGGTTGACTTCGTGTATTTTTGGAAAATTCTAGACGCAGAGAGAAGTGTCACCCAAGTGAGCAATGCGTTAGAATCTATAGAAAAATTAGCAACTGGGGCACTGCGTGCCGTGATAGCAGGATTTGATTTCAGTGAAGTACAAGAGAAGCGGCAGGACCTCAACGTAAAACTAAGAGATCAAATCGAGGCAACCTCTTCCGACTGGGGAATCGATGTTATCAATGTAGAGATTCAAGAGGTAAAAACATCTCCTGAGATAAAGACAGCTATGGAAGAGTGGAGAGCTGCAAGATGGAAAAGCGAAGCTATAGCAACATTGGCAGAAGGTCAAGCTAAAGCGCTCAATTCGCTTCACGCTGCCGCATATAATCTAGATAGCAATACATTGAATCTCAAATACTTTGAGATGCTAGAAAAACTTGGACAGAGCCAAGCAACCAAATACATATTCCCGATGGAATTAACTAATCTGATTAGATCGTGGATACAAACAAATGAACAAAAAGAAAATGAACAGGAAACTCGAAACGATAGCCCTAAACTTGAATGACAACACATTATGGATAGAATTAGCCAAATCAGTTATTGATTATTTGTAATCTCGCGAAGCAATTTAATGTCTTCGGGAGCTAAAACATGCTCTGGATTAATTCCAACCATTATCGCAACGCTGGATAGGGCTGAGGCAAAGCCGCTTCGATATTCGCTATTATCTTTTGCAGACGAGCTCGCAGTTTTTGATGTGAAATAAATACTCATTAATGCTTTTGCAATATCTTCACGAAACCAAGGCTTCAAATCACTTACGTTTGACATTTTATTCTCCTGTAAATAAATTACTATAATTTGATTATAGAACAAATTTTCTATTTAATCAACAGCTTAGGGTTTAATTATTTTAGTACATATTTATGTGTTTCAGCTTTGCAAAACGCCTACAAACATAATTGTTAAATATTTCTCATCCATCAATAAAATTAAAATGAGCTGAGACTCATTCAATCTATTTCATGAAATAAAATTCCCCGATTTCCTATTTTCGTATAAAATCAGACTCGCATGGACGAAAACAAGTCTCCCCTCTATAAAAGACCCATCTTCTGGCTGGGCGTCTGGATCGTGGTTCTGATCGGTCTATATGCCTACCAAATATACGCACAACCAACCTTCGGCGCTGTCTTTGGCATCGTCTGTAACAGCCTGACCTTTCTGGCATTATTTTCATTTTGGATGGCCTTTTACGCGCAGTTCATCCTGCCTGTGCGGACGCTCGAATACCGCTCAAAGATCATTGACCGGATGAGAAGACATATCTCGAAATCACATGGCCCGGCATTGTTCATCAAGGACGGGCGCGTGATCGCGAAAGAGGGAGAACTCGAACAGAAACAGGCGGGGGTGATCTGGCTCGATACAGCCAGTGCAGCCGTCACGCGTACCACCACCGCCTACAGACAAGTGCTCGGCCCGGGGGTCCATTTCACGGACGATGGCGAGTACCTCGCAGGCTGGTTGGACCTGCACACTCAAGTTCAGAGTCTTGGCCCAAAAGAAGGCGACCTGCCATTCCTTAAATTATCCGAAGATGCGGACGAAGAAGCCAGGGCCAGGCACAAAGAAACGCAGGAACGGCGGCTGGCTGTCAGCGCATTAACGCGCGATGGCATCGAGGTGGTTCCGAATGTCACCGTTGTATTTAAGATAGACGCCAGGCCTGCCAAAGACGATGAACCCGGTTCGCATTTTGGATACGACGAGAACGCGGTCTTCAAAGCCATCAGCATGGAAGGCATCGACCCCAGCGGCAAAGATTCATCCCGCCGCGTGGCTTGGAATCAAATCCCAGCATTGATCGCCGCAGATTTGTGGCGCGAGTATGCGGCCAAATTCACGCTCGATCAATTATTTGAACCCGCCCAACCGGCGTTGCCAGACATTCCGCAGCCCGAACCGCCTAAAGTCCGGGAAGAGCCGCCCCCGCCCCCACCGGTCAAAGCGGATGCCTTCACAGAAATCCTGCGCTTTTTCAATGATCGAATGGAAAGACATCTTGCAGAAGCCGAAGGTGAAAAGCCAAACAACGTTCCCGCCCCGGCGGCAGCGGCTTCCGTTTCGCAAAAGGATACGCGCCCCAAGACCGCCGTGCAGATCATCAACCAGATGATCAAGGCGCGCATGACTCAAACGCTGGTTCCGATCCTGGATGAAAGCGGACGTTTGCTCGAAGGGCAGGCGGTAAGCAATGAGTTTAGAAAATTACAGGAACGCGGACTCAGGGTTGTCAGCGTGGGTGTTGGCAACCTGCGCCTGCCGCCCAGCATCGAAGAGCGCACCATCAAAGAGTGGAACGCCAACTGGCTGGTCAACGCACAAGCGGAGAGCAAACGCATCGAACGAAAGATAACTTTCGTTACGGAGGATGCCAGGCAAACCGCCCTGCGTGATTATGTTGGAGATTTAAGCCGAAGCTTGATAAAGGAAGACGCAGCCGATCTCGATTCGGCTTTGATGGTGTTGCTCGAGCGCTCACGAAATGAGATCATTCGCGATGACCGTTTGGTCAGCCGCATGAATAAAGAACCGGCCAAATCCGCCGAACAGCCCGGTCTTGCCCCGGGACTGCTCGAGTTCCTGCGTTCCAACAAAGAGACATCCACAGGCAATCAATCCCAACGCCGGGTCAGCGTTGAACTCGAGATTCTCGACCAGATCATCAAGCGAGCGGAGGCAGACGACTTATGAGCGCATCTACTCGAACTGAAAAATTACCGTCGGCCTTTGCCATTGAATGGGAAAAATTCCGCACATCGTTCAGGAAATATCGCGAACACCGGCTCAACGAATTCTTTGATCTCTCGCTGAGCGGGCCGTCTCATCGAATGCGTTGGATCGTAGGGCTTTTCATTGTTGTCGCGCTCATCAACATTTTAGCCAACATCACTTTGATCTTATCTCATTTGAAAATTTTGCTTCCCGCCGTTCTGATTCCGGGATCGGTGAAAGTTGACATTCTAAAGGAAGCCATTTTCATCATTACGATGATTGCCTACCTGTGCATCCCATTTTTTGTAACGGGCTATTACGCCCTTGAAATGGCCGCGGACTATCTAACGGATGTATTTGAACTAAAACATGTAGACGCGGCCCGCACCTTCATTCAACAACTTTCACTGCAAGGCGGAGGCCATGCCATCCGGGTGCGCGGCGGAAAGATCGTTGACTCAGACATCGAGTCGCCGCTGATCAAAATTGGCGGGCCGGGACGCGTCGTGGTTGAATTCGATTCGGCAGTGTTATTCGAGAGACCTGACGGGACACCGCACGTCATCGGTCCAACGCGGAGACCCGGCGCAACTTCCGATGAAGACGAAGAGGATGCGATAGATATTGCCATCCTCGATGGTTTCGAACGCTTCCGGGAAGCCATCGACCTGCGTGATCATTACATCGGGAATCCATCCGGTGAAGGCATGACCATTAAGAGCCTCAGCCTTGACGGCCTGCCTGTCAGCGCCGCAGATGTGCGCGCAGTTTACAGCGTGAGACGCAATGAAAGCAAAACAGAGAAACTCGCGCCGACAAAAGAAATGCCTTATCCTTATTCTAGCAGGGCCATCGAAGATATTGTCTATCAATCCTCGGCGCGCGTGTTGACAGAAGGCCCTGATCCATCCGACCAGCCTTCAGTGTGGACGAGCGCCGCCCAATCATTGATCCGCAGTACGATCAGCGAATTCATGGGCGAGAACAACCTGAGCGAATATCTCGCCAGCTTCGGCGCGCCCGAAGTGGAACAAGCCGAGAGTCAGGAACGCACCATTCAATTCCAGCGCTTCGAGATCACTGCTGACGCATCAGCGACCGCCAAACCGCCGGATATTGCCCAACCCAAATTTCGTCCACGCACCGAATTGAGCGGCGTTTTCAATCAGGTATCCGACCGCTTCACAAAACGCGCCAACGAACGCGGTGTGGATCTGCATTGGATCGGCGTAGGCACATGGAAAATTCCAGATAAGATTGCCAGTGACATCATCGGCGGTCAGCACATTCAAGCCTGGCAAATCAACCGCGAGAATGTTTCGCGCGGCAGTGAAGACAGCATCAAATCTGTATTCAATGATGCCTATCTGGACCAGAAATTACGCCTGATCCAAAATGTGCCGCTGGCCACGTATAAACAAAACGAAAAAGAAAGAAACAAAAATGGCGCCAGGGCATTGATGATGGCTTACTGGGACCTATTCGGAGATGCCGCCGATCTTTATTACAACGCGGGTGATTCATTGCCCAAAGAATTGGAAGATGCCATCAAGAAAATCGAGAACATTATTTTCCGCGATCAACATTATGTAGGCAATCGGCCAACCAAACTTCGCGATGCGCCAGCCGAGGTCGAAGAAAAAAGACCGCCTGCGCCAGCCACTTATAACGAAGCCAGACTCTATCCAAAACTTTTACGCCTGCTCAATGGCGATTATAAAAAGTCCGAGTGGCTGATCGAATATGAAACCCAAAAGGCCCCAGGCTCCAGCCGCGAAACGATCATCCAATATTTGCTCGACCATCCCGAACTTTGTAATATCTAAAATTATGCCGCTTACACATTCTCAAATTTCCGACGACATTCAACGCGCGTTAAATTCAAAGCTGCCCATCGTGGCGCTCGAATCCACCGTCATCACGCACGGACTTCCCCACCCGCAAAATTATCAACTGGCGCGCGACATGGAAGCCACGATTCGACGCGAGGGCGCGACGCCTGCCACGATCGCAGTGCTGGATGGAAAGATCCGCATCGGTCTCACGGACGAGGAACTGGCGCGGCTTTCCCAGGCCTCCTCCACGCTGAAAGTGAGTCACCGTGACTTCGCCACAGCCATCGTCAAAAAAGCCAGCGGAGGCGCCACCGTGGCCGGGACAATGTTCGCGGCCAACCAGGCTGGCATCAAAGTTTTCGCAACCGGCGGCATCGGCGGTGTGCATAAAGAAAGTTCATTCGATATTTCCACCGATCTAAAAGCTTTATCCGACACGCCGATGATCGTGGTCTGCGCGGGAGCCAAGGCAATTCTAGATCTGCCCGCCACGCTCGAATATTTGGAAACGATGGGCGTGCCGGTGGTCGGATATCAAACAGATTCATTCCCCGAGTTTTATTCACGCGATGGAAATTTAAAAGTCAGCGTGAGGTTGGATAGTCCACAGGAGATCGTGGATTTTGCAAACGCTCATTGGTCGCTGGGGATGCGGAGCGCGGTCCTGGTCACGAATCCGGTCCCTGAAACGGAAGCCATTCCAAAGTCCGAGATGGAACCGGTGATCGCAAAAGCGTCCGCCGAGGCGATGCAGAATCAAATCCACGGTCAGGCATTGACTCCATTCCTGTTAAAAAGAATCAGCGAGTTGACCGCGGGAAAATCCATGCGCGCAAATCTGGCGTTGTTGCTCAACAACGCATGGCTCGCCGCGCAAATTGCAAAGGCCATGACAATTAATCAGAAGCGAAGAAACATTTAACAACGCGGATCACACGTGAGCAATTATTTGACCGCGGAGGTTTTTAGTCTTCGAGGCCTGGTTTCCAGATAAATATTTTTCAAGGAGAAAATCGCATGGCAAAGAAACCTGTATCAAAGAAAAAGAATCGACAGAAAAAAGGACTCGACTGGATTCAGATCGCGGGCATCGGCATCATCATCGTGATCGCGGCAGCAGCCGTTTGGATGTACCTCGCCAACCGCCAACCCGCCGCCACGAACGCGCAGGCTCCACAAGTGGGCAGCAAACAATACGCATCCGAGCCGCCGATGACGATTGATGTGAACAGGCAATATTTTGCAAACGTCAAAATGGCGAAGGGCGGCGAGTTCGTCATCCAGCTTTTTGCAAACAAAGCTCCGAGAACGGTCAATAGTTTTGTATTCCTGGCACGCAATGGTTTTTATGACGGCACGACATTCCACCGCGTCCTGGATGGATTCATGGCGCAGGGCGGCGATCCAGCCGGAACCGGAGGCGGCGGTCCGGGCTATGAATTTCCCAACGAGAAAAACGATCTGCAATTTGATAAAGCCGGAGTCGTGGCGATGGCAAACGCCGGACCAAACACGAACGGCAGTCAGTTCTTCATCATGTTCGGGCCGTACGGTTTATCGGAAAGTGATTACACCATTTTCGGACAGGTCATCAGCGGCATGGATGTGGTCAACGGCATCACGCGTCGCGACCCGAATCAGAATCCCGCCTTCCCCGGCGACGCGATGCAAAGCGTCACGATCACGGAGAAATAACGCAGAAAGAAATTAAGAAGGTGCAGTGCAGTTGAGCAATCTCCTCCGCAAAGGTGGGGATTGCTTCGGGGAAGAAAACCCCTCGCAATGACGTGTGAGTTTATTTTTAGACATTGGAGTTCTTGAAGAACTCCAATGTCTTAATTATTGTCATGCAAAATTTCTCTATCGGCTTGATCGGCCTCTTCATGGATTTTGTTGACTTCTTCCTTGATCTCTGGCGTAGCGCTTGGCGTCAGACGAATGAACTTGACCAGGTCACGTGCCTGCTGTAAAAGAGACTTGACCTGTGCGATGTAGGAAAAATTGTTGCGGCCATTTTCTGCCGGAATGGGCAGGTCTCGGGCTTGTTGGATCAAGGCGCGGGCACGGACGATCCGCTCGGCGGCCGGGATGAGTTTGGACATGGATACTCCTGCGATGAATAAGATGAAGAAAACGCGGACGAAATAATCGTCCGCGTTTTCGATTGGAATGCAACCGGATCAAATCCCGGCGTTGTTCAAAGCAGTCAGCAACTCGGACAGGGCCATGGTCAGGGTGGGATGCGTAATTTCGAAATGATCGATGGTATCTTCCAGGCGTCCCATCATCGGGGGCTGCACCTGCAAGGCATCGCCTTGGGAGCGATTCAGAAGTCCGCGAATATCTGCGTCGAGGTCTCTCAAAAGGGCGCGGCCCTTATCGTCCACGCTTTGCGTATGTTCGAGTTCGCCATGCAGTTGTTCCAGCAATTCACGAAGTTTTGTATCGTCCATAAAGCACCTCTTTCGATATATCGAATCCTTAACTAAATTTTACACCTTTATTTCGTGGCCGGAACAGCTTCCAAATAAATAGTTGCCTTGTCGTCATCATAAGCCAGGATCTCAGCATAACGTCCCCAGTTCACAGCGATCTCGACCTGCTTTTCAGCCTCGGCAGCCGGGAATTCCAACTCCAACGCAGACTGGATGACATCCCATTCGAGTTCGTGCTTGTCGGCTTTCTCCAGTATGTTGAGCATCCAACGGAAGGTTGGCAGGCGGCGGATGCGCGTGGCAAAGATTTCCTTGCGCGCCAAAATGGAGGCTTCAGCAAAAGTCTGCCCAAGCGAAGTCAGTGAGATATCGCCTTTCTCGACTGTGGCAAAGCCGAGAAGTTCAGCGGCCTCAGTCAGCCGCAATACATGATCCGAATCGACTTTAAGCTCTTCGACGAACTGATAAATATCAGCGCGGTCACCCGGCTTTTCCGCCAGCGCCTCAAGCAAACCAGCCACGTTTGATACATGTACATCAGGCAGGGGCCGTGTCCGACCGGGCTCGCCCGGGGCCGAACCCATTTCCTGAGTCTCGGGTAAAGTCTGACCTGCCAGCGTGGCGTAAACCATGTCCACCATGCCGATAAACTCAGGTGATTTGCGCTGGCGCGGCTGAGGCAGGTCAACCGCGATATCCGCCACGATGCGGCCCGGTTCCTTTTCCATAACGACGATGCGATCCGCCAAAGTAATCGCCTCTTCGATATTATGTGTGACCATCAAAATAGCTTTGGTTGGAATTTGGCCTGATGTCCACAATTCAAGCAACTCGCCGCGCAAAGCCTCCGCAGACAGAACATCCAGAGCAGAGAAAGGTTCATCGAGACAAAGCAATTCCGGCTCGACAGCCATGGCGCGCGCAAAGCCAACCTTCTGACGCATCCCGCCCGAAAGTTCACGCGGATAAGCGTTCTCGAATCCATCCAAACCAACTTTATCCAACAAAGCCTCGGCGCGTTTGGCGCGTTCCTCGACAGCCACGCCGCGTGCCTTGAGCGCCACCTCGACATTCTCTTGAACGGTCAGCCACGGAAATAAAGCGAAAGTCTGAAAGACGATGGTGGCATGTGGGTTAACTCCGCTGACAACATTATCACGATACAAGACCACGCCAGATGAAGGTTTGTTCAAGCCGGTAATGATTCGCAACAACGTACTCTTGCCGCATCCTGACGGTCCAACCAGGGCAACGAACTCGCCCTCTTTCATGGATAGGTTGATATTTTCCACGGCCGTAAAGCGGCGCGCACCACTTCCATACATTTGATTGACGCTTCGGACATCCAATAAAGCTGTTCCGTTCATTGATTACTCCATCTTGAACTGTTCTTCGGCGAGACGATACAGCCGCCGCCAGAGCAGACGGTTGATCAAAACCACGGTCAGGATCATGGACAGCGTGGCGGCCAGCAACAAAGTGTAATCGCCGCTGGAGGTTGCGCCCGCAATGACCGCGCCAATGCCTGTGACGTGCATTGTCTTTCCGCCAAATTGAATGTATTCAGCCACGATGCTGGCGTTCCATGCGCCGCCTCCGGCGGTAATCGCTCCAGTGATAATGAATGGGAACAGCGCTGGCAGGATCAACGTCCGCCAGCGTTCCCAGCCTTTGATACCCAATAACGAAGTTGTATATTTCAAATCCTGCGGGATGGCGGCTGATCCAGCGATGATGTTGAACAAAAGATACCATTGCGTGCCCATCAACATCAATAATACAGCGGCCATGTTCAATCCACCAGCCAGAGTTGCCAGCGCTGCGACCAGCACCGGGAACAAGGCTGTGGCAGGCAAGGAAGCGACCACCTGAACAATAGGTTGAAGCCAGGCCGCGGTACGCGGATTCGAGCCGATGGCATAACCGAGTGGAATGGTCCAGGCCATGGCGATCACCAATGAAATGAAGACGCGCAGCATGGTGGCAAGGACTCCCCATAAGATGCTGATCCACTCATTTAACGGAAGCCCGATCATTCCCAGGCCGAGGCGGTATCCGCCATAAAGAAGCAGACCAGCGCCGAGGAACGTTGCCAGATAAAGTCCAGCCGATTGGCGTTCGCCGCCTCCATCCGATTCATTTTCCAACGGATAACGGCGAATGATCGAAGCGTCGAACCATTCCATGATCGGAGATGCAACACGATTTTCGAACCAACTGACAAGGCGGGCATTATGCAGGAGGTCATAAAACCAGGAGGTTGGCGGGTTATCGCCTTCGACCATTTCAATTTTGAAGCGGTCGGCCCAGGCCAGCAATGGACGCCAAATCCATTGATCCATGATCACAATGACAAATACCAATGTGCCAAGCCCCCAGGCAATGGCTGGAATATTGCCCTGAAATGCAGCGGCTTGCAAATATGCGCCCAGCCCCGGCAAACGATATGACTGCTGCCCAACGGTGAATATCTCGGCGGCCATCAAAAAGAACCAGCCGCCCGCCCATGACATCATGCTATTCCAAATAAGCGGGATCGCGCCAAAAGGCAGTTCCATGGTCTTGAAGCGCATCCAGGCGTTCAAGCGGAAAATGGAGCTGGCCTCGCGCAATTCCTTCGGGATGGTGGTCAGCGATTGATACCAGGCAAAGGTCATGTTCCAGGCTTGCGAGGTAAAGATCAATACAACGGAGGCCAGCTCGGCGGCGAGGCGTTGCGGCATGATGGCGCTCAAGCTAATCAGCACAACGGGCAGGAAGGACAAAATCGGCACGGACTGCAAAACATCCAGCAGAGGCAGCATGATCTTTTCCGCGCGGCGATTGTAGGCGGCCATGCGTCCATAAAAAAGTGTGAACAACGTGGACAGAAGATAAGCCGCCAGCATCCGCCCCACAGAGAAAAGTGTGTAGAGCGGCAATGCGCCGGGTGCAAGCGATATCTGCTCCGCGGTGGTCGGCTGGTTGGCAAAACTGGTTGCCAGAGTCAGACCGCCGTAAAACAGCACAGCCAGGCTAAGCAGGATGACCACATCGGCAATGGTCGCGCGCCTTTGGGCGGGAACATTGGTTTGAAATATCTCGACGCGAGGATTCATAACCATGCAAATTTACCATACAACCAACCTGCATGACAACGAAAAGAAGCAGGTAATTTAAGATATGCTATTCCATGAAAACTATGGATATAATTCAATTACCAACATCGTTTCCTTTCAAGAATCACAAATGCTTCGGAGGCCTCATGCTGCGGATGACCAGTCGGGTTCGAAAAGCGGTTGAGCGCGAAGGCGCTGACTTTTATGTTCGTTTGATCCTGCTTAGCTTTGCCGTGACGGTTTCGGTGACGCGCTTATATCTCAAACTGACCGGTTATCCGCAAATAGGCAATGGAACTCTTCACATCGCCCACTTGTTATGGGGTGGACTGGCGTTGTTCATCAGCGCCATCATCATGGCTGTTTATGCAAATCGCTGGGTTTACACATGGGGATCAATTCTGGCAGGCATGGGTGTTGGGCTGTTCATTGACGAAGTCGGGAAATTCATTACGAAGACGAATGATTATTTTTATCCACCAGCTGCCCCCATTGTTTACACTTTATTCCTGCTGGTCGTCCTTTTCTACCTGGAAATACGCCGCAGCCCGGACCGCGATGCGCGCTCTGAACTTTATCGGGCCTTCGATACCTTGCAGGAAGTCCTGGATCGTGATCTGGACACAGGCGAACACGCCGCCCTGAATGCCCGCCTGCACTATATCGTTGCCCAGAATGAAAACCCGGACCTGACCCGGCTGGCAGAAGAATTGCTGCAATTCGTTGAATCAAATGCCATAACAGTCATCCCGGACGAACCAAACTGGACAGAACGAATCGCCCACAAGTGGAGCGCGTTCGAGAAACGCTGGGTAAATCGATCGCGTCTCAAAACGATCCTGGTCGCAGGATTGGGCGTGATGGGCATTTGGGCCATGCTGGATTTCATTTTATTATTCCCGCCGATTTCACGCTCACTGCCTTTTCAGACCCCGCTTGCCAGTTTGACTTCAGCCGGGCGGCTGACCGGCTCTACAAGTCTAAGCTGGTTCCTGGGCGAGAACGCCCTGAAAGCGGCCTGCGGATTGACTCTCCTGGCTGGAGCCTGGCTGATCGTCGCGGGGCGGGATAAACTGGGAATTCGCATCAGTTATTTTGGTCTTCTGCTTTCCATCACCATTGTCAATTTGATGGAATTCTATTTTGACCAGTTCTCCACCATCGTGCCAGCCGCCATCCAATTTGGACTGTTACTGGCCCTGCTTTATTATCGCAGGCGTTACGATTCGAATGTCGGCGAAGTAACTTCCTGATTTTATGAATGGAAGCAAACTGAATCAAATAAGATCAAGAAAGACTTCGACAATGTGAGGGTCGTATTTGATCCCTGCATTTTCTTTTAGATAGGCCGCTGTTTTCTCTGCGCTCCAGGCCGGGCGGTAAACTCGTTCCGACCGCAGCGCATCCCACGTATCGACCACTGCAAACAAGCGCGCCAAAAGCGGAATTTCCTCCCCCTTCATTCCTTCGGGATAGCCCTGACCATCCCAGCTTTCATGATGGCTGTATGCGACACTGATCGCCGGCTGCAGAAACGCGATTTCGGAAAGCATCTGCCTGGCATAGATGGTATGCTTTCGGATAAGCTCCCTTTCGTTTTCATCCAATACATCGGGTTTCAATAGAACTTCATCCGGTATGGCTAATTTGCCAATGTCATGGATCAACGCCCCGCGTCGCAGATGGACGAGTTCTTCTTCGCTCAACCCCAGGGCGCGTCCCAACCGGTCGCTCAACTTGACCAACCGGCGGCTGTGGCCTTCCGTCTCCCTATCGCGATATTCCAAAACTTTCGCCCACGCTTTGAGGGTCAGGTCATAATTCTGGCGAAGCTCGGCTTCAGAATCCCTGGCCCGTTTTAAATTCTTCTCGATATTCTCCACGATCACCCAGATGATCATTGCCGACACCAGCAATAAGGTGATCGTGGGAATAAGGATCCCAAACGTGGTGGGGCCGATCTTTGGATGTATATATTTGAAGATTTCCAGCCAGACGATCAAGGTGAGAGAGCCTATCGTGGCAAGCGCAAAATAAGGGGAGGCGCGTTTGCCAAACAACAATGTCCCCACCATGATGAATATCGGATAAGCCAACAGACCGGGATCATGTACGCCATTGCCGTCATACATATTAACAGTGATGACCACGAGGATAACAAAACTCAGCAGAAAAGCCGCCAGGGAGAAATATCCTTTTGCATTTAGAACAAGGATGGGAATACAAAGAACGGCCGTGCCAAATAGTGCAATGACCGATACCCAGGTATTAAATTGAATATCGAACAATCCAAGGATAATCGCCGCAGCCAGCACCACCCAGACAATAACTGCAAGAGTCCGCCTGCGTTGATCCTGCTCATATTTGAGAAAGTATTTCGACGACATATTACGTTCCTGAAATGATCGACAAACCGCGACAAAACGCTCGAACAGCAAACACGTTTATCCCTGGTACATTGTCATACCCGCATCGCCCCTAAACAGCGATCCCATTATCAAAATGAACATGGGTCAGACTGCCAACTTATGCTCAGTATAAGACGAATCCACATCGGCCACAATGCGAGAATGAAGCGAAAACAACGGGGAAAAATAGCATCCTATTCGTCCAGGCGTGAAATAACAACAGGCGAGGAAACTCGTCCGCTGAACTTCTCCTTCTTTATCAGACCTCTTGCAAAAGTCTGTTTTGTAAGTTTGCTCCGGGCGGCGTCCTCGCCGCCGGGGACGGCGGCGAGAGCGGTTTTGTGAGAGCGGTTTTTGAAATATTCAATTTGTTGAGATCAATAAAGTTGAAACCCGGCAAGTATTCAACATTTCCCCTTGCCGATTTGTATTATATACTGAACACGGTCACTTCCTGCGCTTTTTTCTTACCGCTAAGTCCGCAAAGAACGCAAAGAAAATGCACTTATCTTAGCGTCCTTAGCGTGCTAAGCCCTGCGTTTTTTTCAGGGTTGCGGTTCAATTTTCTAGATTCTGAAAACCGCAATTTGTGACCGTGACGGGTATATATTACAAATACACATCAGGTCAAGTTCAGAAATTTGATCTTCGGACAAAGGTCTGGGCATTTTCTTTTTTGCCACGGATTAGCACAAATTGGCACGAATTTTTCCACTTCTTTGTCCGTGAGAATCCGTGAAATCTGTGGCTAAAAATATCGGGAGAGATAATCTTGTAGGTTAAATACAAAGGCACAAAGTCACTAAAAATCTTGTAACAGGTCACACGGTAGCGTCGAGGAAAGGCAAAACAGGCTGGCCTAGCAAGGCAACCAGTTTCTGAAAAGCGCTCTGCCCATGTCGTTTGGCGGTATTCAAGACCGTTGCCAGAGCGGCATAGC
>JAJYOH010000531.1 GCA_021796315.1 Chloroflexota bacterium | reverse complement strand
AGGCCGCGGCCCGGACTCGGAAAATCGCATGGCCGAAGTCGAGACAGAGATTCTCGTGACTGGCGCTCCGCTCATCAAAGGCGGCCTGGTTTCATTTGATTGCCGCGTCAAGCAAAGCATGGATGTCGGCCCGAACACTTTATTCGTCGGCGAAGTCGTTGCGATGAGCGGAAATGGCGCAGGCAAACCGCTGGTATATCATGACCGCAAATATTACAAGCTGGCTGAATAATGAAAGAATATTCATCCACAGATTACACAGATTTCGCCGATTTTTTCAATCTGTGCAATCTGCGAAATCTGTGGATTATTTTGAAGATTGTGCAAGTTGATAAAAAGGAGGGGACGTCATGAGCACAAATAAACTGAGCGAAGACGAAAAACAAACCCTGCTCCGCATCGCGCGCGACTCGATGGAGCGCGCCGTTAAGAAGGAAAATTTATCCCCGCTGGATTTGAATACAATGAGCGGATTGTTGCGCGTGGACGGCGCCTCATTCGTAACCCTGACGATTCACGGCAACCTGCGCGGCTGCATCGGCGCACTGGAACCGTATCAGCCGCTGGCGTTGGATGTGCGCGAACATGCCATCGCCGCCGCGCTGGATGACCCGCGCTTTCCGCCGGTTGCGTCGTCAGAGTTGGATCAAATTGAAATCGAAATTTCCCGCCTCACGGTCCCGGAAAGACTCGAATACAAGGATGCCGACGACCTGCTCGCAAAGCTGCGTCCGCATGTGGATGGCGTGATCCTGCGGGATGGCTTCCGTCGCGCAACATTTTTGCCGCAAGTCTGGGACAAGATTCCTGATCAAATCAAGTTCCTCGAGAACTTATGTTACAAGATGGGCGCTTCATCTAATTTATGGAAACAGAAACATCTTGAAGTATTGATCTATCAGGTTGAAGAATTCCACGAATAACAATTTTGTATTGTGGATAAGGCCCAGCCTGTAATACAATCAGGCACGAAATACTATGGCTGAAGACACCATGTTCCAGGACGCGGTAGACGCTTTGAAGCAGGGCGATAAAGCCCGCGCTAAAGATGTTTTAACACGCCTGCTCAAGACCGACCAGAACAACGTCACGTACTGGATATGGATGAGCGCATCTGTGGACACTGCCAAAGAGCGCATCTATTGTTTGCAGACCGCGCTCAAACTCGACCCTGAAAACGGCATCGCCAAACGCGGCTTGATCCTGCTGGGTGCGCTTCCGCCCGATGAGAACGTTCAACCTTTTCCTCTCAACCGCCCGCGTGCCTGGGAGGAAAAACTTTTACTGGCGCACGAAAGGCCCAAGGAAAAAGGGTTGCGCGCCGCCATGTCCAACCCGCTGGCGCGTTTGGCTGGAGTGGCTTTATTGGTCACGGTCATCGGCGTAGTGGCAGTCTTCGGCATGCTTGGTCGGCGCGGCACAACTTTTCGTCCGGGTCCTACCAACACAGCCGGCCCATCCCCCACGTTTACACTCACACCGACATTTGCAAACGTCACATCCCAACCGGGACAGACCGAGGTTGGAACGCCGGTTCAATCCATTCCGACTCTGCTGGCCGCGACGTTCGGCGTCTCGTACACAGCCACACCGCTTTCCGTTAATACGCCGCGCTCGCCGGTCTCACAGGATATTTATCGCGGCGCCAAGATTGCTTATGAACAAGGCAATTGGGACGAGTTCATCCGTGACATGAATGAGGTTGCCCGCGCCGAACCAAATTCCGCGGATGTGTTTTTCTACATCGGCGAAGCGTACCGATTTAAAAATCAATGTCACGATGCGCTGGATGCATACAACCTGTCGCTCAAGATCAATACCAATTTTGCTCCAGCGTATCTGGGATTGGCGCGCGCCCGCACCTGCATCGACCCGGCAGCGGATGTCACGCTACTGTACGCGGCAGCCATCAAGGCGGATCCCAACTACGGCGATACTTACCTCGACCGCGCCAATTATTACCTTCAACGCAAAGATCCCAACTCGGCATTATCTGATCTCGATGCGGCCCGGCAACGACTACCGAATAGCGCCCTCGTTCAACTGGCATACACCCAGGCTTATCTATTGAATGGCGACGCCGCCAAAGCGCTTGCCGCCGCCAAAAAGGCCAACGAAATCGACGTGACGATTTTGTCTGCTTATTATTATCTTGGGCAGGCGTATATTTTGAACGAACAATACCCGGACGCGATCAAAGCGTTTGAAACTTATTTGACCTACAAAAACGACGATGGCAGCGTGTATGTATCGCTCGGACAGGCCTACGCCGAAACGGGCGCGTATAAACCTGCCGAGGAGGCGCTTAACAAGGGTCTCGCTCTCGACCCAACACAGCGGCAGGCCTATCTTTATCTGGCCGCATCGGATTTACAGTTGGATAATTTGAGTGATGCAGAATCTAACTTCAGGAAAGCCATTCAGTATTATCCCGATTCGTTCGATGCCAACATTGGGTTGACGCAGGTCTTTTACAAACAAGGAACGTTTGGCAACGCCTATCTTCAGGCTGAGACTTCCAAATCAAAAGCAAAAAATGACACACAACTTGCGCTGGCCATTTATTGGCGCGGACTCAGCCAGGTCGGACGCGGCAGTATCGGCGATGCGATCAAGGATTTCCAAACTCTGCTGGCCATGCCCGCCAGCGACATGACGCCAGAGATACGTCAGGATGCGGAAGATCAACTCAACAAGTTGGCCACGCCGACCAAAACCCCGACGTCAACATTGACGCCGAAGCCGGGCAAAGCGACGTCAACGCCGATACCGATGAAGACACCAACACCGACTGTCACGCCATCCAAAACGCCGACACCAACAAAGACACCGTAGGAGATTACATGTTTGACACTATCACAACCATAGTTCTTGCTTTGCTTGGAGCATTGATCGCATTTGATGCGTTTCAAAAATGGAGAAAGTCAAAAAGCGTATGGTATTTGTTAGCCGCAATCATGGGCTTGCTATCGGCTATCGCTGCGTTTATGGATTGGTCGAGCAGTATTTATGGATCAGTTCTTGCCTTAATTTTATATTTGATTGGCAGAAACAGAAAGAAATAAACTTTTATAAGTGAGTTGTAATCGTTCTATGCCACGGTTTTTAGTTTAATAATCAAAGAGCAGGTTTCTTCAAGAAGAAACCTGCTCTTTTTTATTTTCCATATTTCGCGCGGTCTTCCTCGCACGGACATAATGCCCGCAAATAGTGCCAGTTGTAAATCCCGTAATCGTGGCCGTCCTCCCAAACGATGGTCAGCGCATAGGAGCCGACGGCTTTGACGTTATTGATTCTCGTGGCGGGTGAATCTTCCAATTGAATTTGAAAGACTTCCGCATCCGGCTCGGACTTCATGTTTTCGTGTCCACCGCGGCAGGAGGCACACGGACAAGCCGCGCGCAACAATCCGAATGGGTAAACGCTGACGTGTCCATCGTTCCAATTGATGGTGAATTCGCGCGTCTTTTTGTTGGCTGTAATGCCGGTTGCTCTTTCGTTCATTTTGATTCTCCAATAATATGAATGTCATTGCGAGGGTTGGTGGTTGAGTAAGGCGAGCGCTTTTCTCGCCCATATCGAAACCCAGCCCGAATCAATCTCCTGTTTGATCGCTGAGATTGCTTACCTGTACTTGCGCCAGGTGCAAGTGTCGTCGGGTCTCGATACGGCGGAAGTGCGCCGCCTACTCGACCATCCTCGCAATGACGTGAATTTTACGGCGATGGCACAACCGCCAGAAAATCGGCGGCGGCCCAGCCTGCACGCGTGTTATCGTACGGAGCGACAACATACCACCAGGTATGTCCGTCCGCTTCCTTGGGGCCATCTTTGATTTGAAAAGTTTCAGACTCTTCGCCGCGAAAAACAGTGTCGCTGTTTAATCCAGCGGCGGAGCGGATGCGCAAGCCGTCGGTGCCGGTGCCGGTGATCTGCACGTACGCGCCGATGGCAAATTGGCCAGCAGGCGGCGTGACCGTCCCCGCAGGAGTCGCTGTCGGTGACGGGATGGCGGTGGCGGTTGGGGGCGCGATAATGGTCAGGTCAGCGGGGACAAAGCCCACGGTCGAGCCTTGATGCGGACGCATCCAACCGATTGAAATGAGCGTGATAAACAACAGAAGCGCCGTGACCAGGAGCGCACCTGCCACGGTCCAAACATTGAAGAGGGAAAGCCAGTCTCGTTTCATGGCAGCAGGAAAAAAGCCAATCCTAAAATAATATAAATCGCAAGCAGTCCCGCGCCTTCGAGCCAGGTCGATTCGCCATCGGAGGAGACGAGGGCGGAAATGACAACG
>JAJYOH010000530.1 GCA_021796315.1 Chloroflexota bacterium | reverse complement strand
GTACTCGCAGCCTTTATTTATCGCATGAAATATTTCGGCGAGAACGGCAAGCCGAAATACAATCCAAAACTCGACTATGGCGCAAACTTCTCGAAGATGATGAAAGTCTTGGACAAGAAGGGCTATGCCGAATTGGCTCGTCTGTACTTCATTTTGCACAGCGACCATGAGTCTGGCAATGTCTCTGCCCACACCATGCATCTGGTCGGCTCCGCTTTGTCTGACCCGTATCTTTCGTTCTCGGCCTCGCTGAACGGCCTCGCGGGACCTCTGCACGGACTTGCCAACCAGGAATGCCTCGGCTGGCTGATGGATGTTCACAAACAGTTTGGCGGCGTTCCTGCGCGTGACGAGTTGTATAAATTCGCGTGGGATACGCTGAACGCCGGTCACGTTATCCCCGGCTACGGCCATGCGGTCTTGCGCGTGCCTGATCCGCGCTTCACGGCGCAGATGGAGTTTGCCAAACAACGCTTCCCCGAAGATGAACTCATCCGCCTGGCGGATCTCGTTTTCGAAGTTGTTCCGGCAGTGCTCAAGGAGCAGGGCAAGGCCAAGAATCCCGCCCCGAACGTGGACGCCATCAGCGGCTCATTGCAATATCACTATGGCGTGTGCGACTTCGATTTCTACACCGTTCTGTTCGGCGTCGGTCGTGCTCTCGGTGTGACGGCCAACTACGTTTGGGCGCGCGCTCTCGGCATGCCGATTGAACGTCCCAAATCATTGACGACCAAAATGGTTGAAGACATCGTCGCCAAGGCCGCCCAGCCTGTATAATTACGTTTGAAGAATAAGGCAAACTCCCGAGGTCATCATTTGGCCTCGGGAGTTTTTCCTTGTTTTCCCTGACGTATTTTACGATTGAGACCACACATAACCGTGGCGACTTGCATAACTGCATTTTTTGAACCGTGAAGTATGCGAAGAAAACCTTTAAATCTTTACGGCCTTTGCGCTCTTCGCGGTTAATTTCGCTCAGTTAACAAACACCACGATTTATTAGGCGCCACCTTCTGCAACTCGCTTGGCAGTAATAAAGCTTTCCTCTCACTTGACGCAAGGCATAATACAGAAGATAATCATGAATATCATGCCTGACAACATTGACGACGCACAAATTCACCAGATCGTTCAGCGCGTGCTCCAACAGGCTTTGGGGCAATCTGAACATAGCGACGCGCCAGTGCCCGCTATGTTCGCAGTTCAACCCGCTTTAGCCGGAAAGAGAGTTGTCGCCCTTGGCGCGGACCACGGCGGCTTCGAATTGAAGGAAGCGCTCAAAAGCGAGATCATGGCTTTGGGCTTTGAGATTCAAGATGTTGGCACGAACAGCAAGGCAGCCGTGGATTATCCCGATTTCGCTCATGCGGTCGCGCAATTAGTGAGCGCCGGAAAAGCCTGGCGCGGAATTATGATTGATGGCGCAGGCATCGGAAGTTGCATTGTGGCCAATAAAGTCCCCGCTGTGCGCGCTGGAATGGCCTATGATCTATCGTCTGCTTCCAACAGCCGCGAACATAACGACACGAATGTGTTGACCTTGGGCGCGGGTTTGATCGGCACAAATCTGGCCAAGCAGATCGTCAAGACCTGGCTGACCACTGAGTTCAGCGGCGGACGTCATGCCCCACGCGTTGATAAAATAAAAGCAGTCGAGAAAAAATATTTGAAATGAAAGAATACGGTGATCGAGCAGGCGGAATTCTTCCGCCATATCGCGACCATATCTAAAATGAAAAGGCAATTATGAATCCCGATGTAAAGATGGTTGAACAATTGGTTGAAATTATTACGCACGAAGTTCTTGCTGCAATGATGGAAGAGCAGGAACGTGAGGGAATCCCTGAAGCATATCAGTGTAAATTTGATTGCTCTGACCAGCTTTGTGTGCGTACTTGTTTTGATAAAACAGGAACTGTTGTCAACGCAGGCGCAGAGAGATTATCTTCCACGCTCGGGGTTATTCCACAAGATCTTAAACTTGCCAAATTAATTGATCATACTTTGCTCAAGCCGGATGCCACGCAGCAGGAAATCGCCCAGCTTTGTTTCGAGGCCCGCAAATATGGATTTGCGTCCGTGTGCGTCAACCCGAGTTGGGTTCCATTGTGCTCCCAGCTTCTGAAAGATTCGCCGGTAAAAGTTTGCACCGTGATCGGATTTCCTTTAGGGGCGACCGCCCCCGAGGTCAAGGCATTTGAAGCGGAGAATGCGATCAAGCAGGGCGCGGCCGAAATTGACATGGTCATCAATATTGGCGCGTTGAAGGCGCGCGATCTGGAAGTTGTTGCAAAAGATATACGCGGCGTCGTCACCACATCACATGCGCGCGGTGCGATTGTTAAAGTTATCATTGAAACTGTTTTGCTGACCGACGAAGAAAAAACGATTGCCTGCCTGCTTTCAAAAGAAGCGGGCGCGGACTTTGTAAAAACGTCCACCGGTTTCGCGGGCGGCGGCGCGACCGTCAACGATGTGGCGCTCATGCGCCGCACGGTCGGACCCGAAATGGGCGTCAAGGCTTCGGGCGGCGTGCGAACGTTTGAAGATGCAGAGAATATGATCAAGGCTGGAGCCACACGCATCGGCGCCAGCGCAGGCGTAAAGATCATTCAAGGCCCGAGCAAAGAAGCGGCAAAAGAATCTGCTCAGCCCGTGAAGAGTTATTAGTGATATTCATATTCAATGATGATCGGAGTGCGACGACTCCGGTCGTTGCACTCGAAGTCTGGAGACTTCGGACTCCGTGTTAATTTTTAGGAGAATTCATGCTCATCGCAAAAGTCATTGGCACGACCGTTTCCACCATCAAAGACGAAAAACTGATTGGACGCAAATTACTCATCCTGCGCCAGACCGATGAAAAAGGCGAGCCGTCCGGCAAACCTTATGTGGCCGTTGACACCGTTGACGCAGGTGTGGGCGATCTCGTTCTTACTGCCGCCGGTTCATCCGCGCGCCAGACCAACATCACCAAAGATACGCCCGTTGATTCAGTCATCATGTCCATCATCGATTCGCTCGAAGTGGACGGCAAGGTTGTATTTCGCAAATCATGAAAAAGTTTTACACCGAAAAAGATATTGAAGATCTCTTCAACGGCGGCGTCAAATCGTTGAAGCTCAGCGACAATATCCAACTGACAGAAATGGCCTACGAAAAAGCCCAACGTTTGGGGGTGCAACTCTTAATGGATCAGCCCGACAATCCTCCAAGCGCGCCGGTGCGGCCATATCTGTCAGGACAGACCGTTCATTCCGCGCCGACAATGGCTGCCGTTGCTCCATCCACATCTCAGCCTGTGCCTGATGGGCCAAAGGCCGCGGCCCTCGAACAGCGCATCCGCGCTGCGGTTGCTGCGAAAATGGGCGCTCAGGTGGATGTGAAGCTTCTTGATCTCATCATCGCGCGCGTGCTGAAAAGCACGGGAATGAAATAACATGTTATTTGGCAGAGTCAAAGGCACGGCCATCTGCACGATCAAATATCCCGGCACGGACGGATTGAAATTGCTGGTCGTCCAACCTTTGAATAAAAAGCTCGAACCTATTGGAATCTTGCAAGTCGCCGCCGATGTTGTTCAGGCTGGCGTTGGTGATCTATGTGTCATGGTGCGTTCGCGCGAAGCCGCGTTAGCCATGCCGGAAATTAAATTTGTTCCGATTGATCTGGCTCTGGTCGGCATCGTGGATGAATTGGAAGTCAAACCAGACAGCGAATATGATGTCACCCTGCATCGTGGAAAGAATCGATTCTCATGATGCTCGGCAAAGTAGTTGGCACGGTCGTTACGACCATCAGCCATCGCGATTATAGAAATCGCCGCTTGCTGGTTGTCCAGCCGCTGACGCTCGAAGGCGAAACGTCCGTGCCAGAGGATGATTTCATTGCGCTCGATAATACGCAGGCAGGCATCGGCGATACCGTTCTGGTCAATCGCGAAGGAAATGGAGCGCGCCAGGCTTTGCGAAACCCCGATGCTTGCGTGATCTCGGTGATTGTGGGAATTGTGGATAGTGTGAGTTTGGTAGAGTGATTTCTGCAGAATGCCGATGGGGGAGTAGGAGCATAATGGCGTTTTTTCGTGTCTCCATGTGCTTTGGTCAATTAACCATTTTCGCGGGTTACTTTAAAGGTTGGCATCTCTGTTCATAGTCCGATCGAGGGCTTTTATCTTCCGGTCAGGCCATTGACTGAGGTGCAGGCCGCCTCTTCTTTCTGTGCGATTCAGACCGTCGTGTGATTTTATAATTTCTGCGTGTAGCCAATATATACTCACAACAAAAACTAAGATAA
>JAJYOH010000529.1 GCA_021796315.1 Chloroflexota bacterium | reverse complement strand
TTCTTCCTGTTTGGGCCGGCGGAACGACCAGAACATCAACAGGTATGAAAACAGGAAGAAAGAAAGAACAATAAAGAAATGGCTGTAAACGTAAGATACCCACTGCAAATTGAATCCAGGATAAAGCAGGAAGAAAAGGCTGATGGTCAAGGCCAGTCGGCGGCGATCCGGCCAAAGTTCTCGAAAGATTGCCCAACATAAAAGGGCCGTCACCCAACGCCAGAAGATCGCGAAGAGCTGCCAGTAAGCCGGGACATCCGGCAGGAAGTTCCCGGTAAATTGATAAAGCAATCCCCACAGCGGGCGACTGCTGGCAAAATAAAGCTGCAGCGCGTGCGCGTCAAAATGATAGCGGATCCAGGTTATCCCCAGATCATCCCAATAGAATCCAAGCTGCCGGAACAACAAGCCATACGCCAGAAAAGTCATGATGAACAATGCGAACGGAATCACACGCAGCGGAATTTCCAGCGCAGCAAATTTCTTTAACATGTTTTTTATTCGCAGGCCAAACAGCATAACATTTCCTTCTTAAAAATCAAGCCAGGCCCTTAATTAAAAACGGACCAAGCGGACGAACAACAAACGCCGGCAAATGCTTCCACGTCCAAATAGCGATTTGGAATTTAGGATTCTTTTGATTCAACTCCGGCACGCTCATGCCTTCGCGCAAAGAGTACCAGTATGCGAGCAATTGTTTTCTCGGCTTCCATTTTAATTTGAACACTTCATTGCCCGAACCGATCAAACTGCGGCCCATATCAAAGACCTGAAATCCCTTTTGGCAATAATGCGCGATGACTGACCAATACAGAAACTCTCCGGCATAGTCTGAGCGAAATTGATGAAGAATATTCGCATGAAGATTTGCGGCAACCTTGCCTTGCAAGATAAACACCCCTGCGCCTGCCAACTCTGCACGCGGGCCGTAAATCACCGCGAATTCAAGAGTCTCGCCGAGCGACTCGGCCATTGCACGCAAATACATTTTGCTGTGATACGGCGATCCAAGCTCGTGCATACTGCGCGCCAACGCCTCGTACGCGTCGTCAAGTAAATCAAGATGGCCGAACTTAATTGTAAATCCCTTCTTCAAAGATTTGCGGATGTGGTTGCGATGATCGGAACTGTAGGATGAAAGCAAAGCATCGGGATCGGATGACAGGTCGGCGCGATAGGTGGCATAGGCTGGATGTTGAATCCAACCGTCGGGCGGATTCATTTCTCCAGCATCAAACCGTACGTTGACATATTCCACACCCAATTCCTTCGCCAGGGTCCGAGCCTGATCCACCAACGCATCGCGCGACTCTATAGACGAAAAAGCGAATCCGCCATAAGAGCCGAAGGGCGCAGTCGCCAAATAATCTCCGAAGATGGGATGCTTGACGCGCAGCAAAGCCAGCAGGCCGGAGACTGGGCCATCCATTCGAGCGACGAGACGATAAATTGGAAAACCATAAACTTTCTCAACGAACTTCATCCATGAATCCAACCCGATAAATCCAGCGGACGAAGCAAGAGAATCGGGCAGAACAAGTGATTCACCGGATGGAAGAATGGTCACTTCGGGTTTCATCGTCATGGCTTTGAAGCAAACATCTCATCGTAATAAGTGGCGAGGGGCGAGACGGGAAAGTTGCGGAGCAAGGCAGCTAAAAACCCGGCTTTGTTCCAGGTGAAAGGCCACAATAACGGATGCCGCATCAGGTCCGGCAGGATGCGGCCAGGCCAATTGGACGGTGAGACCAATTCATACGGATGCAAAAACATGACCGGACTCCGTCCGGCTTTCAATTCCCATTCGAGTATCTTCAGGATCGCCCCATCCATCATCCCAACACTAAAGCTGGAGCCATACGGAAACTCACCGCTGGCAAGCAGGCGCAGCGAGTAGTCGCGCGGGGCGCGATACTCTTTCTTCGGCCCAAACAATTTGAGCGTACTGACCGGGAACTCCCAAAGTTTATCTTTTTGAAGGACTGTTCCGGCAGGGGCGTAAATGGATGAGCTATAAACAAATCCAGCCTCTTGAAGAAGCGGATAAGCAGCTTCGTTGATGCTGATCATCGGCGTACGATAGCCGCGCACATGGAATTTTTTACGCCACGACAATGAACTTTGGATATCCGCCTTAAGCTCGTTGATATCGTGCAACCGGCGATGGAACTGGCAATGCAGCCCCAGTTCATGGCCCGCCGCAACAATTTTCTGTGGAATTTCGGGATACCATTCAGCGACTTCGCCGACTATATAAAAACTGATCTTTGAATCGCCAAGCTGCTCAAGAATAGGATCGATTGCGGACAAAGTAAAGCCCCCATCCAGATCACGGCGTTGATTGTGATCCGTCAGTTTATCGTAACGGCGGGTGAGGGCAAACCAGGGTTCATAATCTATACTTAGGAGGACACGCGGGGAAGGAATCATGTGGGGCAGATTATATACTGTCTTTTATCTTTATGATGATCGGCAAGAAATCTTTAGTGTGTATGGAAATTCTTTCACGTCGTTGCGAGGGGCGCCTTTCCCCGAAGCAATCTCCCAAACTGTGGTGGGGATTGCTTCGCCGTCCTCACTACGTTCGGAACAGCGGCTCGCAAAGACGTAATATTCTATTCTATGTACAAGCCCCAGAAAAGATGTGATACATCACTGATCGCCCGATGGACAAATTATCATCGGACGACCAGTTAGGCTTATTCGACCACTCAACGATTATGCTGAGATCCACGTACCGGTTTCGCCTTTGAGGGCACGGCCGATATTTTCGGGATTGGTAATGAGCGCCTTACCTTTGGGCATGGCTTCCAGATACCAGATGGCCGCCTGAATTTTCGGAGCCATCGAACCTTTTGCAAAGTGAATGCCTTCGGCAAGATAGGCTTTGGCTTCAGCGAGTGTCATCTTGTCGAGCCATTTTTGTTCGGGCTTTCCAAAGTTAAGCGCGACTTTTTCAACTGCAGTGGAGATCAGGAGCAGGTCAGCTTTGATGAGCCGCGCCAAAAGGCTGGAAGCAAAATCCTTGTCAATCACGGCCGCCACCCCTTGATACTCATGATCGCTGATATCAATGACCGGGATGCCGCCACCTCCCACTGTAATGACAATCGTGCCTGCCGTAATGAGGGCTTCCACAGCTTCAAGTTCCACGACTTCCTTCGGGAGCGGTGAAGCCACGACGCGTCTCCAGCCGCGGCCCGCATCTTCAACCACCGACCAGCCCATTTCCTTCTCGCGGCGCTTGGCTTCAACCTCGTCCATGAATGAGCCGATCGGCTTGGATGGATTCTTGAAAGCCGAATCGTTTTTGTCCACCATCACCTGTGTCACCACTGTGGCAATTGACTTCTTAATGCCGCGGCGATAGAGTTCGTTTTGCAGGTTCTGCTGGAGGGCGTAACCGATCGCGCCCTGGCTGTCTGCGCCGCATACATCCAATGGGACCTCGTGCATGCCTTCCATTTTGGCGGCGATTTCAGAGCGCCTCAAAATGAACCCAACCTGCGGTCCGTTTCCGTGGCCGATAGCGACATCCCAGCCAGCCTCGATCATGTCGGCGATATGGAAGGTGGTTTCTTTTGCCGCCAGATATTGATCCTCAACAGTCTTATGCTGCTCATCCTTGATGAGCGAATTGCCGCCAATCGCGATAACAGCAAGTTTGTTGGTCATAAATAAATCTCCTTTTCAAATGTCATTGCGAGACGTTCTATGACGAAGCAATCCCCTGTTTGACGAGGAGATTGCTCCAAGCGGAAGAGCACCGCTTTCGCAATGACACGCTAACTCATCGTCAAGGCCATGACGGCCTTCTGCGCGTGCAGACGATTCTCGGCCTCATCGAAGACCACGGAATGAGGGCCGTCCAACACACTGCTGGTGACTTCAACGTCGCGGTCAGCAGGAAGCGGGTGCATGTAGATGGCATCCTTGTGAGCGACCTTGAGCTTGGCGTCGTCCATGAGCCAATTCTTGTACATATCCTGAAGCTTCTTGCCTTCGACTTTATCGTTCGTGGTCAGGAGCGGACCCCAGGACTTGGCGTAGATCACATCCGCATCCTTGCAGGCCTCGGTCATGCCGTCTTTGCTGTCAATGATCTCGAATTTCGTTCCGGCGATCTTTGCCTGTTCCTTGGCCTGCGCGACGATATCGGGCATGAGCGAAAATTCCGGCGGATATGCGAGAGTCACATCCATGCCAAAACGCGGCATTTGCAGGATCAAGGATTGGGGCACGGAAATCGGTTTGAGATACGAAGCCGCATACGCCCACGAAACAACGATTTTCTTCTCGCGCAAA
>JAJYOH010000528.1 GCA_021796315.1 Chloroflexota bacterium | reverse complement strand
ATGGTCGCCTTTCAATTCTTCTATCGTAACAAGATCATATGGAAGAAATCAGAAAAGGAGAAATAGAATGCTAGACTTCTTTGCCAGAAGCCTCAACGCCTCGACGATTTTTACGATTGCCGCTTTGGGTGAACTGATCGGACAGCGCTCCGGAATCTTAAACGTTGGTATTGAAGGTGTGATGCTTTTCGGCGCCACCCTCGGTTTCATCGTTGCCAAAACCACCGGGAGTTATTTGCTCGGTTTCCTGGCGGCAATTGCTATTGGAGGTCTGATTGCACTGCTGCATGGATTCTTTTCCATAACGCTGGGAGGGGATCAGGTCGTGAATGGAATGGGTATTTGGATCCTGGGATTCGGTCTCACCGCATATATCGGTTACCCATACACGGAGCCCCTGGGCATGGACAGGATTCCTGAGATCGGGGGGCTTTCTCCATTCTTTTATTTGGGAATTTTGTTGGTCATCATTACATGGTGGGTGTTTTCGAGGACGACTTTGGGCCTCAAGATCAGGTCGGTCGGGGAGAATCCGTCGGTCGCGGAAGTCTCAGGGATAAACGTCACCAGAACGCGCTATCTCAGCGTCGTAACCAGCGGTATGCTCATGGGACTCGCAGGGGCGATCTACTCTTTGGATTACAATCCAGTCTGGAGCATTAACTTCCTATTGGGCTGGGGTTTTATCGCGCTTGCCCTCGTCTTTTTCTCCATGTGGAATCCCTTTATTCTGCTGAGCGGTTCCGTACTTTTTGGAACCCTTTGGCAACTCTCGCTTAACCCGCAGTTGGTGCTCCCCGATATTTTGTCAAGGTATATCTGGAGGACTGTTCCCTTTGCCATAACTATTGGGGTTTTGGTGCTCATGTCAACGAAGTGGTTTAGTTCCAGATGGGGTGCAGCCAAGCCTGAAGCACTCGGCCAGCCTTACGAAAAAGAATGAAGGATAAGGAAACTGCCATGACCATAAACTCACATCCGGCGCTTCCTGAATTTGAATATATTCAACCGGCAACCTTGGCCGAAGCTAGTGAATTCTTGGCAAGCCACTCTGTTGAGGCGCGTCCGTTTCTGGGAGGGACGGATGTTTTTGTCCGTATGCGAGATGGGTCCTTAACACCCAAATTCCTGGTTGATGTGAAAAACCTGAATGGCATGAACGATCTGCGCTTTGACCCACAGGCTGGTCTGACCATCGGTGCCGCAGTCAATATGAATCGGGTGATCGCCTCCTCTGAAGTGCGGGCGCATTATCCATTGTTGGCAGAGGCTTGCCGCTCAGTTGCCAGCTACCAATTGCGTACCCGCGCTACTGTTGTCGGCAACATTTGTAACGCCTCGCCCGCCGGGGACACCATTGGAACATGCCTGGCGCTGGATGGAACACTCCACATCCATGGGATCAATGGCCCGCGTCAGGAATCGCTGGGAACATTTTTCCTCGGCCCTGGTAAAACCACACTGAAACCCGGCGACGTCGTGACGGCGATCCACTTTCCTGTTTCACCAAAGGGATGTGTGGGAATGTATATCAAACTGGGTCGAAATCAATTAAGCGATTTATCCATTGTCGGTGTGACAGCGCTCGGTTACCCGGACGCCAATCTCCCATCGGGCTATCGCTTCCGGCTTGCTCTTGCATCGGTTGCGCCTGTGCCCTTCGTACCAACACAGGCCGAAATATATCTGGCAAACCAACCCATCACGCCCGAATCCATCCGCGAATCTGCCCACCTGGCTGCCGAAGCCTGCACGCCGATTGACGATGTACGCGGCACCGCCAGATATCGCAAACGGATGGTAAGGAATTTGTCTGCAAAAGCGTTGGCCGAAGTATGGAAAAATTTGAATTGACAGACCGCGTCGATATGTCACTGCGAGGAACGAAGCAGTCTCCCATTGCAAGGCGGGGATTGCTTCGGGAAGAATACCCTCGCAATGACATTGATTAAACAATTATTATTCGGAGGACTTATGGCGTTCCACAAGATAAACGTCACCATCAATGGAGAACTTGAACAGGTTGTTGTCCCATCCAACATGACGCTCATGCGCATGTTGCGTGAAAGCTTGGCATTAACCGGCACAAAAAATGGTTGCTCTGCCGGTGAATGCGGCGCCTGCACAGTATTACTGAATGGGGAACCGGTCAATAGTTGTATGGTGTTGGCTGTCGAATGTGATGGAGCCAAAATTGTCACAGTGGAGGGTCTGGCAGGCGAAAAACAGCTTGCCCCAATTCAGGAAGCCATCATTCATGCGGGAGGAGTGCAGTGTGGTTTTTGTACGCCCGGAATACTACTCTCCTCTCACGCGCTTCTTAAGCGTAACTCGAATCCAAGCGAGGACGAGATACGCGAGGCATTGGTCGGAAATTTGTGCCGTTGCACTGGCTATGTGCGGATTATCGAGAGTGTGAAGGAAGCCGCCAGAAGGAGATGATGTATGCTAAAGACCGACACCCAAACTATCCCAAGTCCTATCGGCGAGAGTAAACCCCGCCTGGATGCGCGCGAAAAAGTGACCGGCGCGGCTATTTACGCAGATGACATTCAATTTGGGAATTCGCTCCTTCATGCGCGGATTAAACGCAGCCCTCATCCGCACGCGCTCATCAAAAAGATTGACACTGCCAAAGCGAGCGCCCTGCCCGGCGTCAAGGCTGTTGTCACCGGCGAGGATTTTCCCGGTTACATTGGCTTGTACCTGAAAGACCGGCACATCTTCTGCCGCGGGCGCGTTCGATATGTAGGAGATCCCGTTGTTGGAGTGGCAGCTATCAGCGAGGAGATTGCCGAAAAAGCCCTCGACTTGATCGAAGTCGAATATGAGGTTTTGGAACCGGTCCTCGATCCTGAATTTGGGGCGAGTCCAAAAGCGCCGCTTCTTCATCCCGACCTCGAGCAGTATACGGTTGCCAATTTCATTTTCCCGCAGCCGGGAACGAACATCTCCAATCATTTCAAAATCCGTAAAGGCGATGTGGATGGTACCTGGGGCAAGTGCGCGGCAATCGTCGAGCGCAAGTATTGGATCCCCCATATTCAACACGTGCCGATCGAGCCTCATGTCGCCATTGCCAGAGTAGACGAGACAGGAGAGATCACGCTTTGGGGCAGTTCGCAGTCTCCGTTTGCGCAGCGCAACCTCATCGCCCAGGCGCTGGGAATATCCCAGAACAAAATGAGAGTCATCGCACCTTTTGTCGGCGGCGGCTTTGGAAGCAAAGCTGGCGTGTGCATGGAATCGCTGGCAGTTGCAATTGCTACAAAAGTAAAGGGACGTCCTGTAAAACTTCTCCTGACTCGTGAAGAGGAATTCTTCACAGCCTTTGTCCGCCAGGGACTGGCAGCCTATATCAAAATGGGTTGTGACGCAAAAGGCCAGCTTCTCGCGATGGAGAATAAATTTTATTGGGACGGCGGGGCTTACACAGAATACGGTGTTAATATCACACGCGCCGCCGGTTATAGCAGCAGCGGCCCTTATGAAGTGCCCAATGTCAAGACCGACAGTTATTGCATATACACGAATCATCCTGTCGGGGGCGCGATGCGCGGATTTGGGATGCCTGAGATGCACGCCGGGTTGGAACAGTGCATTGATGAACTGGCCCTTCAAATCGGGATGGACGCGGTTGAGTTCCGAAAACTTAATTGCTTGAAAACGGGAAGCACCCTGGTGACCGGCAGTAAAATGCACGCAACCGGTTTGCCTCTTTGCATCGAAAAAACAGCCGAAGCAATTGGCTGGGGGAAGAAGGCCCCCGCAAGCGCTCCTAACAAACGACGCGGCCAGGGTCTTGCCCTGATGTGGAAGGCCCCGGCCATGCCGCCCAATGCCGGGTCGAGTGCCTGGGTTGAGCTAGCTGAAGATGGTACGGTGAATGTGGGTGTTGGCGGACAAGAACTTGGACAAGGCGTATTTACAGTAGCCGCTCAAATGGCCGCAGGCGCGCTTGGCGTTCCTTACGAATCGGTCCGTATCGCAACCCCGGTTGATACGCGTTACAGTCCGTATGAATGGCAGACCGTCGCCAGCCGCCTCACCTGGAGTATGGGCAACGCAATCGTCAACGCCGCCAAAGATGCGAAACGTCAGATTTTAGAGACGGTCGCTGATGCCTGGGATGAACCTATCGAAGACCTGGATATCGTCAACGGCGTGGTGATTTCATATAACAGCGAAAAGGAAATGCCGCTGAAGAACCTTGTCGTTTACGGATTGCCCAAACCGGGCGACCAGGGCTGGAGGGGAGGGCCGGTCGTTGGGCGCGGTAACTTCATGCCCACCTACGTCACCGGCTTGGA
>JAJYOH010000527.1 GCA_021796315.1 Chloroflexota bacterium | reverse complement strand
GACAAATCAGCTTCAAAGCATATGGCATGGAGCAGCCGAGTCTGGACGAATTGATACGCGAACATCATTTGGTGCGGGAGGTCAACCGAGTAGCGGCCATTGAATGGGGTTTGGTATGCATGGCTCACAATTTACGAAAACTGGCGATCCAATGACCGCCAGTTTCTTATCTTGACTGTCTCCAGCTTCTTTTGCCAGGTATCCGCTCACCTTTCTAGACAGCCCGCCTATATCCGGGATAGATGGATTATTTGGCTTTGATGGTGATCTGTTTCGGCCGGACTTCATCGGTTTTAGGCAAGCTGATCGTCAGCACGCCGTTCTCGAACTCCGCTTTGGCCTTATCTGCCACGATTTGTGTCGGCAGGAGAACGCGTCGCTCGAAGGCGCCCCAGCGCTGTTCGCGCAGGTGGTAATTCTTCTCCTTGGCCTCGTCCTTCTGCTTGAACTCGCCTTTGATGGTCAGCACGTCGCCAGTGACATCAATCTGAACATCTTCGGCTTTCAGTCCCGGCACTGCGGCACGTATGACCAAGGCATCGTCAGTCTGGTACATATCGATGGCGGGCATCTGCCAGCCAGCCGCCATACCGGCCGGGCGGGTAAAGGCATCGTCGAAGAGACGGTCCATAGCCTCGCGCAAAGTCACCATCTCGCGCATTGGCTCCCAACGAATTAGGTTTGACATAGGTACCTCCTTTTCGAATGGTTGGTTGTATGCACTTAATATAAAGAGCCTGTGTAAAAAAAACATAGGCTCAATGTAATAGTTTTGTTTAAATTTACAGCAGGCGTCGCTGTGCCCCTGCGTAAAATCATGCTTTTTCGCGGCGAAAATCCACAAACCTGTAACCCACGCCGCGCTCGGTCAAAATATATTTTGGGTCAGCGGGATCTTTCTCCAGTTTTTGGCGCAGATAGTTGATGTACAGCCTTACGTAATGCGGCTCATCGCGATATTCGTAGCCCCAAACTTTTTGAAGCAGCTGGTCATGTGAAACGACCCAGCCTGCATTTTGCACCAGATGAAAGAGCAGACGATATTCAGTGGGACGCAGTTTGACTAATTTGCCTTCCAGCCAAATTTCACGGCGGTCGAAATCGATCTTCAGGCGTTCGTCCACTTCGATCAATCCGTGCATCGAACCGGACGCTGATTCGGTACGGCGCAAAACAGCTTTGACGCGGCTGACCAGTTCGCGCGGGCTGAACGGTTTGGTGACGTAATCGTCCGCACCCAACTCAAGGCCGCGCACGCGATCATCTTCCTCGCCTTTGGCGGTCAACATAATGACCGGCACATTGCTGACTTCGCGGATCGTTTCCAGCACTTCGAAACCGTCAATGTCTGGCATCATCACATCGAGCAGGATCACATCGGGCGTGTCACGCAGCTTGTCGATGGCTTGCTTGCCGTTAAAGGCTTCCATGACCAGGAAACCGTCGTGTTCCAGGTTCATGCGGATAAAACGGACCATGCGTTCCTCGTCATCTACGACAAGGATGCGGCGGCGCTCGAACTCTTCGGGCATGTTATTCCCTCACGAAGCCGATGACTTTATCTTCATCTGCGCTTTCAAGGATCTCAATGAGCGTGATCTTATCGATCGGCCAGATGACCTTGATGGCGTTGTGTTCGATGTAATGAATATCCTTGCCATCGCGCAGACGCGGATTGTTGACAGTCAGCAGTGTATCGGTGGGCTTGGGAAGTTCGTCCACTTCTCCCATGATGGCCTGTTCGCCTGAGATATGAATGATCACAGAATGCGACATGGATTACCTTTCCTTTTACGAACCTTTGAGCAGAACCTGCATTTTGAGTTTGCCGAGGGCGATCACGTCGCCATTGTTGAGAATATGTTCGGTATTGGGATCAAGCCGTTTGCCATTGACGTAGGTGCCGTTGGATGAACCCAAATCTACGAGTACGGCGCGGTTGACATCGCGTTTGATGACGGCATGTAAACGCGAAACGCCGCAAGCATAGGCCTGATAAGGCGAGAAATCAATATCGGGCATGATGGGTTGGCCTTCGCTGGTCCGTCCAAGCGTGAATTCGTTGCGGTTGGCAAGCGGGAGCATCTTACCGGTGTCCATGAGATGAAGCGTTACCCAATCGTTAAGCGCGACCGAGGCTGGAGACGGGGGCGAAACAGTGTCTCTTTTTTCCAGCGCTTGTTTTACCTGACCGGTGGCAATATTTTGCGTAGTGAGAGAATCCTCAACAGCCAGTTGCGCACCGCATTCAGCGCAGAACAAGGCTCCAGACATATTGGTGTGTTTACAGTTAGAGCAGACAATCATTGTTTTTCCTGCGCAGCGGAGAAAAGCAAAGCTCTTGTGCCATATTTGATCTCTTTGTCGTCTTCATGGTTGAAGGATTTTGTTCGTTCGATTTGTTCTGCCTGCAGAAGGGCGGTCTTTGCCAGGTTTTTTTCACCTTGTGAAAGTAAACGGACGGCCAAGTGCTTAAGATGCTGGACGGCTTGCTCGTATTGCCCCGTAGCGGCCTCCTGACGGGCGCGTTCCTGCAAACGATAAAGCGTCAGACGCGAGAGGGCACCGAGAATGGCCAAAGGCGGCGGATCCGCTTGGGCGGTCTGACCCGCTTCCCGGTCCAGTTTGAGGCGGATGGGCGGAATGGGCGTTGGCCGCGCCGTGGATATGATCTTAAGCGAACCATCCAGTAGTGTAACCAAATCCGCCTGGGATGCCGATGGTTGTACCATAAACTCAAATAAAACGTTAAGGGAGGTATCCTGCAAAATGGGTCCGAGACGCATGGGATTCTCAAGTGAGATGGGGCCGCCTTCGGGATGGAGGCGGAAGGCATAACTGACCAGGACGCCAGCTTGTTCCTTGAAATCAAGTTCGGCGTCCTCAGCGAACATGTTGCCCAGCGCATTGTATTTTTCCATGAGCAAACGCTGGATGTCCTGTGATTTCGAAATGTAAGAGCTATTATTGCCGGTGCGGCCCGCAAGCGCATCGAGAAAGATGTCGTTCCATTCGCCGCCAATGCCTATACCGCTGATGCCGATGTTCAGGCTGGAGGCTTCCTCGGCCAATTGCAGGCAGGCTGGTTCATCGCCGTAGGTGTGACCATCGGTAAGCAGGATGATGTGATTGACCCGCTTCGGATCAAGCCCGCGTTGGACTTCTTCGAAACCGGCTTTCAAACCCTGATAGATTTCGGTCGCGCCGCCAGTCTGCATCATTTGGATGCGATTCTGTAATTTGGTTCGCTCACTTTGAGGCTGATAAGCAGCAGGGATTAAGACTTCGGCCCGGTCGCTGAAAGCCACCACGCTGAAGAGATCTTCCTGACGCAGCGAGCGCATGAGTTGGACCGTGGCCGCTTTGACCACATCCATCTTATCACCCTGCATGGAAGTGGAGCGGTCAAGCACCAGACAGATGTTAAGCGGAGGCGCTGGGATTTTCTGATCTGTGTCGCGGGGGCCAATCTCCAATAGAACATAGATCAATTGCGGTTCATTCAAGTGAACGAGGTCGGCGCGGCTGTATAGGATTTTATGTTCGATGAATGCGGATGGGGCTTCCTGCTTTGGCAGCGTCGCATCGTATCGTGCGCGGCGCCTGGGGCTGGACAGCGTCTCATAGGCCTGTTGAACTTCGAGAAATATCTCGGTTTCACCGGCTAGTTTATTCTTGTCGGGGTGCAGGCGCTGCGCGGCCGCGTAGTAGGCACGCTTGATTTCATCTGGAGAGGCATCGCGCAGGACACCAAGAAGAGCATAGTAATCCCTTTGTGCCTGAGGCATTTTATCCGACCATTTGAACGAGGATCACGCTGATGTTATCAGGGCCGCCTGCGGTATTGGCCGCGCTGACCATGTTCTGGCAGGCGCGTTGCAGGTTGGGCGCTTCACTGAGAGAGCGCAAAAGATCCTGCTCGGCAACGACGCCCCACAGCCCGTCACTGCATAACATGAATGTACTTTTTTGCGGGAAGGGAATGGTAAACACGTCCACTTCGAGGGCATCGCCCTGGCCCAGGGCGCGGATGAGTACATTACGATGCGGAAAGTTGGCGGCTTCTTCCTTGTTGAGATGACCGAGTTCCTCAAGGCGTTTAACCAGGGAATGATCATGAGTCAATTGTTCCAGCCGTCCTGCCGGATGAATCGCGTAGGCGCGGCTATCGCCGACGTGACCTATGGTCACCTGCTGACCGACCACCAGCGCGGCTGTAATGGTTGTGCCGCTGCCCGGGGCGTCCTTTTGGATCACACGGTGCGATTCTTTGATGGCGCTTTCCATGATCTCCTGCAGCGACTCTTCCGGTTGTTGTGT
>JAJYOH010000526.1 GCA_021796315.1 Chloroflexota bacterium | reverse complement strand
CAATCCAGGAAGCTTTGACGGGCGTGAAGACTCCGCAGCAAGCTCTTGACGATGCGGCGGCAAAGTGGGTTCAGCTTGGAAGTAATTAGTCACTAAAGACAAAATGAGTGGAGTCACATCCGATGTGACTCCACTCATTCCATCGCCTATGGCCGAGAATTCCAGATCGCTTTTCCCGCAAGTCAAACTGACTTTACGACAGCAGGATGTTCGTACTGCCTGGCTATTGATTCTCCCAAGTCTGCTGGTGATTTTGGGCGTGATGTTGTGGCCCATCATTTCAACATTTGTGATGAGTTTTTATAATGTTCCAACAGGCATCAACCAGGTGTGGACTTTCATCGGTTTGGGGAATTACCTTGATATGCTCAAGGATCAAACGTTTTGGGAGACTATCGGTCGCACGTTGTATTTCACGTTTGTCTCTGTGGCCCTGGAACTTACATTGGGGTTGGGCATTGCGCAATTGATACATTCGCATCCTTGGGGCTGGCAGTTCCTTCGCTTCAGCTTGATTATTCCCTGGGCAGTGCCAACCATTGTCAACGGCGCAATGTGGCGATGGATCTACAGCGCGGATTTCGGCGCGTTGAACGGCCTCCTGATGCAATTGGGATTGATCAAACATTATGTCGCCTGGTTGGCCATGCCGGATATGGCAATGAATCTGGTGATCGTGGCAGATGTCTGGCACATGATGCCGTTCGTAGCTCTTGTCTTGCAGGCTGCGCTTGCCGCCCTGCCGGAAGAATTGGATGAAGCCGCCGCGGTGGATGGCGCAAATGCCTTGCAAAGATTCTTTTATATCCGGCTTCCGCAACTCCGACCGGCGATTCTCATTGCGCTGATTGCGCGCACGGTGGATGCTTTCCGCGTCTTCGATATCGTTTACATCATTACCAGCGGCGGTCCGGCATTCAAAACCGTCACCATCACGTATTTGACATACTTGAATTCATTTTCTTTCGGGAAACAAGGAACAGGCGCGGCGCTTTCTTTCCTCATTTCATTTTTCACACTTGCCATGGCTCTTGTGTACATTCGAATTCTTTATCGTCCCGAGGAGACACAACAATAATGCATCCTCAAAAACTGTTCCGCAAGTTGTTTCTGTTCCTGCTAACTCTGCCGATATTGCTCTTCATATTTTTTCCGCTGCTTTGGCTTTTCAGCGCAAGCCTTTCTACGCAGGTTGAATTGTTCTCTGTGCCAATCCATTGGATTCCTCAACATCCCACCTTTCAAAATTATCTCGACATTTTCTTTCCAAGTCAGGCCGCTTCGTCCGTTCCACGCACTTTCGCGGTGGCCTTATTGAATTCCCTCAAGATCGCGTCAGCCGTAACCATCATTTGTATCATTATCGGAAGTCTCGCCGCTTATGCGCTTGTGCGGATTCCGTTCAAGTTGAACCGGTCGATCCAACTCGGCATAATCGCAACGAGAATGATCCCGGAAATTTCGTTGGTTCTTCCGTTATTTATTATCGCTTCGAGTCTGGAATTGATCAATAAGCCCATCGTTCTAATCATTGCCTACATGAGCTTTGCTTTGCCATATGCCATCTGGCTGATGATTGCCTACTTCCAGACTATTCCAATCGAGTTGGAGGACGCGGCACGTATTGACGGCTGCTCGCGCCTTGGGATTTTATTCCGCGTGGTCATGCCGATTTCTGTTCCTGGACTTGTTTCCACCGCGATGTTTGTGTTCCTGCTGGCGTGGGACGAATTCTTTTACGCTCTGATCTTCACCAGCACCTTGGCAGCCAAAACAGTACCGGTTGCAATTGCCGAATTCATTGGGCGTTATGTGGTGAATGTCAACGGCATGATGGCAGGCGGCATCCTCGCGGCGCTACCGCCTGTGATTTTGGCCTTGATCTTCCAACGATATATCATAAGCGGAATGACCGCGGGGGCGGTAAAGGGATAACGGTATAACAATGTATGGAAACGCATGCAACCGCCAGCGACCAGAATGGCAACTTACCGATTATTCGGCATATCGGAACCCGTATGAAAAGGGTCCAAAAAAACGACCACAGCAATCATTTCCAAACCAACACTATCCGCTCTCGCTAGGGCAGGGTTAGAAAGATTCCAGCCCAGAATTAGAAAAAGTTGAAGATTCTGTTTTAAAATAAGAAAAAGATGGGATTCCGCTTTAAAATTGGAAAAGATTGTGCGTTCCAATAATTGCCCCTTGTTCACCGATTTGACATGAAGTCTTGTGCAAGGTACCACGCCAATGTTCCATGTGTGAGGGCTGGCCGTGGGATGTAATGACGGCATGGTGCGTCTCTATAGTTCACCATGATCGTCAGCGATATTGCGATCTTTTGTTATCTACATGCGTGAACACACCATCATCTGAAAACTCCACAGGGCTAATAGCCCTGAGCGATCACGATTTTTCGCCATATCGTTGGCTTTACTTCGATCCAGTTTGGTGGGGGCTCGCCGTTTCGGCCCAGATGCAGTTGCTATTTTATAGCCTTCGCATAGTCAATATACCACATCAACATCAACAACAAACAAAAATACACAAACAGTTACCACAAGCTGAAGTCAATCCCCCTCTTGCTTCTCCATCCAAATATCGACCGTGCGCTGGCTGATTCCAAATGTCTCACATACTTCCTTGGTTATCAAACGCCCAAAGTTCCATTGAAGTGAACCCTCACTGTCAAATCGATATTTGTTGACACCCCCAACGCCGGATACGGCCTGGATCAATCCCTTCTCTGCCCATGTCCGTAATACAGCGGGGGAGTAGCTGAAAACTTCAGCGGCGGCTTCTGCGTTCACGTAACGTTTTAAAAACTTGGTGATCGAATTTCTGTCATAACACCACATCTTGACATCATTTCCAGGATAACCACGCCAAGGTCTCAGGATTCCCGATGTAGCCAGGTGCACCAAGGCCTCTGGCTCACAACGCAATAACTGCAATGTTGAATCGAACGACGACAAGGCGTGCTTAGTTACATTGCGACCATAACCTCTCAATTCGTATGCTGTCATCCAGATCGCGTTCAAACCTTTAGAGCCTGGCTGTCGGAACGCCTCGACTTGTTGGCAATGAATCGCCGAGAGAATATCGATCCACGCGAGTTGTGGACTATCTACGAACGTCGCGGCCACACCAAGCCACACGATCTCTTCCTCGACGAAATAGAAATCCTTTACTTCCAAATGTCCAACAAGATGCGTAATGGCAGAGTCCAAATGGGATCTACTGAAAATCTGTTGACTTCGATCTGTAGTGTTTCCAGCTTTTTCCGGTTCAAACAAGCCTCGCTCCACCAAAGCATTGAATGTTTCGTGGTCAATCTCCAGATAATTCCGTACTTCATCGAAAGCAAGCATTTCCTCCTTTTCTGTCTTGGTCGTAGTTCGGGTAACAATACTTTTGAAAGACATCTCTGTTTTCGACTGGGCATCGGTCCCGGATTCATTCGACAGATGCTTTTCCCAAAGTTCAATTCCGGGAAGTCCTTGTCCCCCGAACCGAACGAATTCCAGAAACTCATCCCACAGCCAAGTTAATTCTGGCTCGCTTTCCAGTAATCTTCGTAACTTGGATGGAAATGTCACACGCTTTTGAAAAACAAGATCGCCATGAACGTTTACATCGCTGCCGCGTAGGATCCGCTCCAGTGCAGCATGCCAGTTATTGGGCCAGTCAAGCAGAACATCGATCGCCGCCGACATTATTTGATCATGCCCTAAATTATCCTTGCCCTTTACCTTGGGAAGCAATCCATGTCTACCGGGCATCTGCCGCTTCGGTAGTTCCAGCCGAGGGTTGACAAGATCATATTCCAATAACAAGGCACTTAGCTTTAGAAGCGTTGAGAAAAATTGTCGAGTATCCAGTGATGAGAATGGAAATGCCTCCGCGGCCAACGCCAATGGATTGTCGCTGTTGATCGCCTTGTAAACCAAATCGCTCCATGTGACACTGGCCAAATCATGCTCATCAATAGTGATAGCCTTCATCTCTATCAGCAACGTGTTGCAGTTCGGGCACTTATCGTCGTCAGAAGACAATTTCTTTCCACAAACGCTACAGTGATCCAATAAAAAGACACGATGCTTTTGACAGGTCGTCACTTGGCGTAAAAGCCAGGGCAACAAGAATGTTCTCGTTTCTGCATAGCAGTAAGGGCAAATGCGTAGGCCTTTGGATTCTGAAAGAAAGATATCGTTTGTCTTTTTATCCCACTTTTCAGCACCAATGATTTGCGGCGCGAAGCGATGAATCGTCATTGTATTAATCTGATCAACAGACATACCTAAAAAATCCGCAATTTGTTGCCCTGGCT
>JAJYOH010000525.1 GCA_021796315.1 Chloroflexota bacterium | reverse complement strand
CTTGGCGAAAAGGCGTAGGAAACATAGTGAAACGCTTTTTCACTCTCATCCTTCTTCCGATAATATTCTTGACCGCCTGCAGCGTTGTAACTACATCGTCACAGGTATCTGCTCACGCTACCCAAGCGCAAATCCTGACAGTTTTTGCCGCCGCTTCTTTGACGGATGCATTCACAGAAATCGGACAAAACTTCGAATCGACACATCCAAGCGTTACTGTTAAATTTAATTTTGCCGGATCGCAAACGCTTCGGACTCAACTCGAACAGGGTGCCGTTGCTGACGTCTTTGCCTCGGCCAATCAAACCGAGATGGACAACGCCATAAAAGATGGATTGATCGAGCAAAACGTACCGCAGATTTTTCTGTTCAATAAACTTGTGGTAATTCTTCCTCCGAACAACCCGGCCAACGTGCAGACATTGAACGATCTAACAAGACCCGGACTCAAACTCGTTCTAGCCGCTGACGTTGTTCCGGCTGGGAAATATGCCCGCCAAATCCTAGACAACATGAGCAAAAATGCAGATTTTGGAAATGATTTCAGCACCAGAGTCTTGGCAAATGTCGTCTCGAACGAAAATGATGTGAAGCAGGTTGTTGCGAAAGTTCAATTAGGTGAAGCGGATGCAGGCATCGTCTACGTTTCAGACACTGTCGCCACACCCGAAGTGAAGATCATCGAGATTCCGGCAAACTTCAACGTCATTGCAAAATATCCGATTGCCGCACTGGCTCAAGCGCCTAATCCAAATCTGGCCACGCAATTTATCGCGGATGTGCTTTCGTTGGGAGGACAGGCAATTCTCAAGAAATGGGGCTTCGCGCCAGCTCAATGAATTCCTTGCGCCGTTTCTTTCGTCGCCTTGCATCGAACGGACACCGCGACTGGATTTTCATCGTCCCCAGTTTATTTCTGATCGCCCTGCTCGGCCTGCCCTTGCTGGCGCTGATCTTGCGCTCATTTGACCAAGAGTTTTTCTCCTACGCCTTTTCGCCAAGTGCGCTGACCGCCCTGCGTCTCAGCCTGGTAACCAGCCTGATAAGCGTTATCATCGCCATCGCGTTCGGTACACCCCTGGCTTACATGCTGGCGCGTTGGAAATTCTTCGGCAAAAGTTTTGTTGAATTGTTGATCGACCTGCCGGTCGTTTTGCCGCCCTCCGTGGCGGGACTCGCATTATTGATCGCGTTTGGCCGTCAAGGCATGTTCGGTTCGGCATTGAGCTTGCTTGGCATCAGCCTGCCATTCACAACAACAGCTGTAATCATGGCGCAGACCTTTGTATCTGCGCCGTTATATATCCGCGCCGCGCGCATTGGCTTCGCCGAAGTGGATATTCAAATGGAAGAAGCCGCGCATGTGGAAGGCGCGAATCAATGGCAAGTATTCAGCGAAATCATGTTCCCGCTGGCCGGACGTGCCCTGATCGGCGGCGCCATCCTGACCTGGACGCGCGCCCTCGGCGAATTTGGCGCGACAATCCTGTTTGCTGGAAATTTGGAAGGTGTTACACAAACCATGCCATTGGCGATCTATCTCGGCTTCGAACGCAGCCTGGGCGTGGCGATTGCGTTGTCGGTGATGCTGGTGGGAGTATCGGTGGTTCTTTTGCTGCTAACAAGAAGGTTAGAAAAGAATCATGGAATTCACCAGAGATGAACGAAGATAAACAAGGATTGTTCAAGAACAATTTCCTGATTATCAGCCAAATTTGTATTTATCTCTGTTTATCCCCTGTCAATTTTCAAAACATTTTAAATCAAAATCACTTCCACCACTTCCCCCGCGCTCAATCCCGTTGCATCTGGCGGAATTCTAAGCAGGCCATCTGCGGCGGCGAGCGTAAAGATCAAATTACTTTTTCCAAATATCGGCCCGGCCTCCCATTTTCCGATTCCCGATTCCCGATTCCCAATCTCCTTCAATTTCACCGGCCACCAATCTTCGCGGCCCGCTTGAGATGGCAGATTAACTGTCAGCCTTGCGATAACTGTTGCCTGTGGCTTCGGCAATGCGCCCAATAATTTCTCGATCACCGGCACAACAAATAAATATCCATTCACGAGCGCGCTGACTGGATTTCCCGGAAGCCCGATTACAGCCTTGCTATTACACACGCCCAAAATCGTCGGCTTACCGGGGCGCGTGTTAATTCCATGCACCAATACGCCGGGTGCGCCCAACAAGCCGATCACTTCGGCGGTCATATCGCGCGTGCTGGCAGAAGAACCAGCGCTGATGATCACTACGTCACATTCGGTCAGTGCCTGTGCGGCGGTCATTTTCAACACGGCCATATTGTCAGACACGATGCCATAATGCACTGCCTCCCCGCCCGATTTCGTAATCAGCGCGGCCAGTGTGTACGCGTTGACATCCCGAACCTGTCCGGGATGTGGCGATTGATTCGGCGCGACAACTTCATCGCCGGACGAGATCAGACCCACACGCGGTTTTCTGGCTACGCGCAAATGGGTGATCCCCAGCGCCATCAGCCCGCCAATCTCAGCCGGTCGCAATCGGAACCCGCGGCGGATGACCGTTTGACCGGCTTTTACATCCTCCCCAATCTTGATCACGCTTTCGCCATCGGCTACAGCGCGCATGATTTCAACTTCGTTCACCCTCGCGAAGGTTTTTGAACCTTCGCGAGGGTCACCAGTTATTTGTGTATATTCCAACATCACCACCGCGTCCGCACCTTCGGGTAACATGCCGCCAGTGTGGATCAACGCGCATTGACCTTGTTGAACTTTAAATTCAGGCGTGTCCCCCATCGGAACTTCGCCGATGAGAGTCAAATAGCCGGGCAACGAGTCAGCTGCGCCAAACGTATCGCGGGCACGGACAGCGTAACCGTCCACCGTCGAACGCGGGAACTCAGGCAACGGGTGCGGGGCGAGGACATCTTCAGCGGTGACGCGGTCGAGGGCATGGGCAGAGTCGATTAACTCGGAGTCCGCTTCAAGTCCCGCGAGATGCGAGAGCAAAAGTGCACGAGCATCATCAGGCGGGAGAAGAGTCAAAAATTCAGGCATGGGTTTAGTCTAAAAAGTCCAACTGGTCTGACTGGTCTTTAGCGAAGCCAAAATGTGAGAGTCAAAAAGTAGGCGGTGAGTCCGAAGAGAGCGATGGCATTCGCGATCAAGAGATTCCAAACAGGCTTCGCGCCAAGCGCGATATTATACAATGAATAGATTTGCAGGAGCGCGAATGGCAGCGTGAGAAAAGCAGGCCAGAGCAGGCCGAGAGAAAAGCCGAGGAGCGGAGCGGCAGCAAAAAGAAAATATGCAGCAATGATCAAAGCATGATGCAGAGGCACCGCGCGTTCCCAGCCGAGACGCGAGAGAAAAGTGCCGCGCTCATATTTTATATCTTCAGCATAAGCGGGAAAATCGAGCGCGATGAAGGCCGCAAATGCCAACATGGAAAGCGGAATCGTTATGATGCTTACAAGACGATGATAACTCCCAGCCTGCAAAAGAAAACCAATGGACGACACAAGATAAGCAAGCTGCATGGCTAGCAGAAATTCGCCGAAACCTTTGGTCACCAACCGGAGCGGCGGGACGGAATAAATTACGATGATAAATAGGTAAACGACCAGAAAGAGGATGGACGATCCCGTGAGATTGCCATCGCGGAAAAAGAAAAAGGCGATCACACCCGCCATGGTCAGTGCGGCGAGAGAAACGTACAGCGCCGCGTCCTGGATGGTTTTGCGCTCAGCGCGAGTTTCTTCTGCGACGATCGGCTCATTGAATGGACGAAAGACTTCAACCAGCAGACTCATGGACAATTGCGCCATGAGAATAGCCAGCATTCCGAACCAAAAAACAGATTGGTGCTGTGGATTGCCAAGGTAACGCGCAATTCCCGCGCCGAGCACATAGGTCAGTGCGGCAAGGAGCAGATAGAGCGGTCGAGCAAGTCGAAGAACAGTTAACAATCTTTGCATTTTTCTCCTGGACAAGACCAATTCTCAACGCCAAGTCGCGAAGAGAAATATATGAACCTTTGCAGCTTGGCGTTAAATCTTTGTTTTCGATCTCCCACAAAGTTTATGTGGATCATTTTTCGATGGCAGTCAAAAACTCTTCCAGCCGAGCAACAGCTTCTGGTAGATTCTTGCGTCCCAAGCCAAGACGGAAGTGATTGGCAGTATCGTCATATGTTGTGCCCGGCAATAATAAAACACCGGCTTCGTGGACAAGTTCATCACAAAAAGTTTCGATATCACCTTTCAGCAAACGCGGAAAAGCCATCGAACCGGCACGCGGACGCACCCATGAAAATAAATCAGCGTGACGCTGCATGAGGCCGTCAATCACG
>JAJYOH010000053.1 GCA_021796315.1 Chloroflexota bacterium | reverse complement strand
GAGAGGATACTGTGAATTGTTTTTAATTGCGTGTATCTGTGAGGGGATTAAAACGTAGCTTTATACTGCCCACCGTCCACGGTCAACATCACGCCCGTGAGATACGAAGCGGCAGGCGAAAGCAAAAAGACCGCTGCGTTGGCGAATTCCTCCGGGCGGCCAATCCGGCCAAAGACGCTTTTCTGCGCATCTAGGGCAAGTTCTTTTTCGAGGGTCGTGCCGTTCTTTTGCGCGCGGAAAGCCGCAAGTTCGCGGATGCGGTCTGTGTCTATTGTGGCGGGCAGGATCGAGTTAAAACGGATGCCTTCGCTGCCAAGTTCCAATGCCAGGCTTTTGGTCAATCCAACTGTCGCGAGCCGGATGCTGTTCGATAACACCAAATTCGGCAGCGGCTGTTTGACCGTGTACGATGTCATGGTCAGCACGCTGGCCGATTTTGATTTCCGCAAATGGGGCAGGGCAGCGCGGATAAGGCGCACGTGACTCATGAAAGAAAGATTGACCGCTTTCTCCCAGGTTGCCTCGTCGAAAGAATCGAACGCGCCCGCGGGAGGTCCGCCCGCATTGGTGACCAATAAATCGAGTCCGCCCAAAGCCTTGATCGCCTGCTCCACCAGTTTCGGTGGAACCGACGGATCGCTCACGTCTCCTGCGAGACCTGTGACCGGCGCGCCCGTTTCCTGGGCAATTTTCTCCGCTGCGGCTTTGATCTTGCCTTCATCGCGCCCATTGATGACGACTTTGCATCCTTCGCTTGCGAGAGCCAACGCGGTTGCATAACCCAGTCCGCGCGAGGCGCCAGTGACGAGTGCGCGTTTGTCTTTCAATCCAAGATCCATTTTTGTCTCCTTTGTAAAAAGACCCTAAAGGCAGTAGATGTCTTTAGGGTCTTTAGTTTACACCAAACCGACCGCTTAGAAAATCGCGTCCATCAAATCCCGTTCCCGCAACATGCGCCGCCGCCAGTTGTTGATGAGTGGAACGATGAAGGGCAATAGGCGCATGCTGTAATACGGCGGCAGGACAGGCACACCGAGCAGGTCACCGAAGCTGATCAATACGAAGAGATGCTCCAGACTGCCGCGCTCTCGCGCCAAAGTCCGCACCTGATCGTGGATTGCCATGCCGTAAAGAATCTCGCCGAGGGTGCGGATGGGACGCGGGGATGCGTTTGTCATGCCGCGCACATCAGACGAACAGGTTATCCGCCATGGTGCTGAGCGTTTTCAGGCCGCGCACTTCTTTCTCGTAGAGCGGCAGGTTGGCGCGCACCATGCCGTCAAACTTCTCCCAGACCTCGGTCATGTAGCGATCCTGCATGGCGACGCGGTTCTTGACGAAGTCTGGCGATTTGTCGTTGACCTGCTTTTTGTCAATGATCATGTTGACGATCACGCCGCCGACCGGGATGCCAAAGTCGTGGAACCAGCCGATGAAGCGGGTGATGACTGCAATCGGCAGGGCTTCGGGCAGGGTGACAAAGAAGAAGGCGGTCTGAGCGGGATCGGTCAGCATTTCGCGCGCCTTGCCCATGCGGTCGCGGAAGGCGACCAGGTAATCCAGGAGCGGATCTTTTTCCTTCTTCTTGGTGAAGGACAGCAATTCGCGCAGGGAGCGGGCTTCGTCGCGACTCTTGAGCATCTTGTTGACCCACAGCGAGTAGACCTGCGACATGCCCAGCAGACGGCGGGCGTTGGCGGTGGGGGCGGTGTCGAAAACATACACGTCATATTCGCCGCCTATCATCAAGTCCACCATGTTTTCGAACATGGCCGATTCTTCAAAGGCCGGATTCATCGTGGCTGATTCGACGAACTCTTCGGCCTTGGTGGAAATATCCGCAAACTTTAGGAACCATTGGATCTTGTCACGGATTTCCTGCTTGGAACGTTCGATGGTCTCTTTTGTGTCAATTTCATATGCCCATAGATTCGGGACGCCTTCGACTGCGGTCGGCTTGCCAAATACGTTCTGGCCGAGCAGTCCGCTCAGGCTGTGGACGGGATTGGTGGATGCCAGCATGACGCGCATGCCCTGCTTTGCCAGCCAAATGGCCGTTGCGCCCGCCAGAGCAGTCTTACCCACGCCGCCCTTGCCGCCGAAGAACAGGTATTTCAAGCGTTGGTGGTCGCTGACATATTTTTTCATGGAGGTTTCAATTGAAGTTGTCATGGCATCCTCCTACTTTCCGTACATGATTTCTGCAAGTCGCTTGATCATATCCAAGCCGGTCACGTCGCGTTCCAGTTCGGGAATGTGCGCCGCCACCTGCTGGCCGAACATGGTCTTGATCTCTTCCAGGTATTTGTCCTGCATCTCGATGCGGTTCTTCAGGTAGGACGGGATGTTCTCCTTGAGCAGTTCGCGCGGCACAACGCGGTTGACCACATAGCCCATGATCGGCACGTTGAATTTGGCGAACAATTCGGCGGCCTTGCTGGTATCGATCAGGATCATTTCTTCGGGGATCACAACAAAGAAGAAGCCGGTCTTTTCCTTGTCGGTCAGAATACTCGAAGAGGCGTTAATGCGAGTGCGAATGTATTGTAGTTCGGTGAGGATTTGATCCTCCTCGGTCTCCTTCTCGCGCTTTAACCGGGAAACCATTTCCTCGTACTCGCGCATCTCCTCGCGCAATTTGGTGATCTTGTTGATCCACTCGTCGTACACTTTTGCCATGCTCAGGTAGTAAAGCGCATGGCCGAGCGGGACAAGATCGTAAATGTAGTAATCGTACTCGCCGCCTATAACGATGTCCACCACTGCATCGAAGATGGCGCTTTCTTCCATGGCAGGTTCTGCGGATGCGGCCTGAATGTATTGCTCGATCTCTTCAGGCACCTGCTCGAAACCGTACATATCCAGAATTTTCTTGCGGATTTCATTCTGATAATTCTTGATGTGCGAGTCGGCGTCGATCTCCTGCGCCCACAGATTGTCCATGATCTTGACCGGACCTTTGCCGAAGATATCTTTCTGGAAGATATCCGAAAGACTGGCTTGGGGATCAACTGAAAACACTAGCACCTTCTTACCCTGTTTGGCCAGCCAGTAGGCGGTTGCGGCGGAAAAAGTTGTTTTGCCCAATCCGCCCTTTCCGCCGAACATGATGTAACGACGTTCCGGGTGTTCTTCGAAGATTTGTTTGAGGGACATGATATTTGCTCCTAGAACATGGCGTCTGAGACATCTTTCTCACGCAGCAGGCGCCGCTTCCAGGTCGAGATTTGAGGCACAACATAAGGAAGCAGGCGCAGGCTGTAATATGGCGGCAAAATCGGGACGCCGATCATATCTCCCATCGTGATCAGAATGAACAAGTGCTCCATGCTGGCGCGCGTCCGCACGGCGTAGCGGCTCATGTCGTGTGAAGCCATGCCGTAGAGCACTTCCTTTGTGTTCTGCCAGAAGCTTTTTTTCTCAGGGGTTTCTTGACTCATCAGATAATCCTTTCTGAAATGGATTTGGATTTTATTGATACTTATAGTCCGTCCAGGTGATAATCGTGCTCATCGGTAAATTCGCGTTCACGCAGCACGCGGCGTTTCCAGGTTGCTATCTGAGGCAACACAAAAGGCAGCAAGCGCAAACTGTAATAGGGCGGCAGGACCGGAACCCCGATCATGTCCCCGACTGTCGTAAGCATAAAAAGACTCTCCATGCTGGCGCGCATTTCAAGGGCATGGCTGGCGAATTCCAGGCCCAACATCCCGAACAGGAATTCTCGAACGACCTGCCAGCGGCTCGGCTTTTCTCTTGATTGAACTTTGTCACGTTTCATATTATACTCGCCAATAACATTGGATGATTACCGAGGTGCAGCGTGAATCCACAATATATTCTGGTCATTGTCGTCATTGTTGTTATGGGTTGGTTTGCCATTGGCTTTATCTTTAATTTGCGCCGAGGTGACGCGGTTCTCAAATGGATGCAGGCCGGCCTTCCAGACATCGGGCCGCGCACCACATTCCGCTGGCTTGGAACTTCGGTGGCTGAATTGGTAATCGCCAAAGCGAAGAATCCGTTCCGTCGTCTTGAAACCCTGCTTGTGTTGGCGCCTCGCGACGTGTTTTGGATGATGATCGTCTCTGCCTTCCAGGGCCGACGCGATACCCTGATCTTTCGCGCGGTCCTCAACTCGCCTCCGTTCCTGGATCTTGAGCTGGCCGACCCTAAATCCTGGGGTGGACGCGCTGCCCTTAGTCAGGTCGTAACACGTGGTTGGGAAAGCAGACCTTATCAAGGCTTGCAGTTAATGGCGCCCAGGGGATTTCTGGATATGGCAACTACAACACTTGACCGACTTGCCACACCCATGCAGAAACTCTCCCCGCGCTACTCTCGATTGAGTCTGCGCAAGAACACGCCCAACCTCGAAATTCACATTCCCTTCCCTGACACTCGCGGTACGGATGCAGTGCAGTATTTCGGAGCTTTACGTGACCTTGCCCGCGCGATCGGTGAACGCTGATGATTATCCCGGTACACACAAGAGGGGAGACGCAAATTTCCGCGTCTCCCCTTTGATTTTTGACCGCGGATTAATTTAATCCGCTGCCGCAGGTGCGGCTTTCTTTTTGGCCGCGCCGCCACCCTTAGCGTAACGCTGATAGGCCTGATAGCCATCCCAGCCGATAACAAGGGCTGCTACGAAGAGCAGAGCGGAGATCACGACCATAGCCCACGCGCCGGCCGCTTCCGCGCCACCTAAGGGGACGATGGTGACATACAAGTTGCGAGCAGTGACCAGTGTGGCCGCCAGAGTGGTTATATACATGAAGAGCATCGGCCACAATACATAGGTCGGGTTGCGCTTCTGCTGCTTCAACCACACCGTGACAATCAGCAGACTGAGTGCCGCCATCAACTGATTGGCCGCACCGAACATTTGCCACAGATATACCCAGGTGCCGGTCAATACCAAAGCCACGACCAGCGCCATTGAGACGAGGGTAGAGACATGCATGTTCTTTAGTGCGGGCATGGCATCGCCAACCCACTCAGATAAAGTCACGCGCATTACACGGAAAATCAACTGGGTTACAGTCAACACGATGACCATGAAGGCGCCGAAGCCGAGAGCCGTGCCCAACAACTTGAAACCATCACCAAAGACCACGGTCAACAGACTTCCAACGCCTGCAGCGAAGCGACCTGCGCCGCCGCCCGAACCGGCGATGGAGACAGCTACCAGCGAGAGCAAGGCTAGTGTGTTCTCGGTGAACATCGCTCCGCCGCCGACTGGTAGGGCGTCGGTCTCGTATTCCAACTGGCGGGCTGTGCCGATCGAGCCGAACAGAGCATGCCAGCCGGATATCGCGCCGCAGGCAATGGTCACGAACAGCATTGGCCATAACGGCTGCCAGGCTTTACCCGCTGCTGGCAGCCAGGTGAGCGGCTTGACTGCATCGAGTGCAAAAGCGCCAACCGCCGGTTTGATAAAGGGAGCCAGCACCGCACCGATGGCACTGAAGCCAATGGTCAGCAGCGTGATCCAGAAACCGATGTAGTTGACTGGCTGAGCGAACCTCCAGATTGGCAAAGTTGCCGAAAGATATGCAAAAACCAGCAGGAACAGAGCCCAGAACAGGTACGATGGAAGCGTCTTGATCATGCCTGTGGCGGCATCATAGACTGCTGTGCTTGCGCGTTTTCCATCAGCGCCAGGAATCGGCATGCGTGGATCAGCTCCCGTTGGATCTGTGACGGTCATCAACGCGTTTCCCCCACTGATCTTGTCAATGGCGCCGTTGAAAGCCACCAAGGCGCCGTTGATCGGTCCGGCCCAGCTGATTGCGCCAGTGGGTTTACCATTGGCGTCCAACTTCGGCGTTGCTCCAAATGGACCAAAGATCATGGCGGCTAGAGTCACGATCACTACAATTGCTGTTACCAGGATCAGATCCATTTTCCAACGATAGAGCATTTGGCCGGCCAGGAAGCCCATGAGAGCCAGCATGATGATGCCGAATGGCACATCGGGACGAGCGGCCATCAGGGAGGCCATAATGCCCATGAACGCACCGGCGATAAGCAGCAGGTAGAAGAAAATAAAAACGAACATGATGCTTCGGGTGCGCGGCGCGATCAGTTTATGGCTGATGGCGCTCAAGCTGTTGCCATCGTTGCGGACAGCCACGATGATGGCGCTGTAGTCGCTGGCCCAGCCGATGAAGGACACGCCGATCATCAACCATAATAAGGCCGGCAACCAGCCCCACAAGCTTGCGGCAGTGATCACGCCAACGATTGGCCCGGCTGCGGCGATGGACTTGAAGTGATAACCAAACAGCACGTTGCGGTTGGTGGGCATGAAGTCCACGCCGTCCATATACATTTTGGCGGGCGTCGCTTTCTTGGCGTCTGCCTGAATGACATCGCGGTCAATCACCTTGGCATAGAAGTTGTAGGCCAGGTAGATGATGACCGCTGCGATTAGCACGATCCAGAGAGTGTTCATAATTGGTTCCTCCTTTAGCAGGAATTAATGAAGAACAGATCAGCTTTGATGCAATTTATGTTATCAGCGCAGGAAAAAAATTATTCGTTCGATGACGGGCACCTCCTTTTTGTATTGAGACCACGGTTATGCTGGCACGGACTGGTCTGCCAGTAGTCGGGCAATTTCATCGCCAGCAGATTGCAACGTCTGACTTCCCATGAAGCGCACTTTTTTGTCAACGATGATGGCTGGGTAGCGGCGCGCATTATATTTAAGTGATTTGTAAAAACCCTCGAGGGAGGCGGCATCGATCATTTTGACCGCGATCCGGTCACAGTGAACTCGAAAGACTTCCTGCACCCAGTCGGATACGGCTTGATATTCATTGATGAGGTCTTTAGGCAGACTGCTCTCCATCTGTTCCTTGTGGATCCGATTAGTCGCGCCCATCTCGCGCCAGGCCACTTCGCAGTGTGTGCAATGATAATAGGCCGTCGGCGCGTAGGCAATGATCTCTACCAGCAAAGGTTCATCCATTTCTACTCCTTCTACTCTTAAAATAAAAGCGCCATAGAGCAATGTTTGTAGCTCAATGACGCAAAACCACTATATTGGCAAGGCGACGCACATCTGCCAAGTCGTAATAATGTCTGTAAGACTGAAATCATGCGATGGCCGCAAGAACATGGCTGAGAGACCTTTTATCTATGCAATGGTGATAACACCAACCAAAGTTTTGTGTCGCTCTCTACAACTATTATCCCAATTGTATTACCATAAGTGAGAATGTCAATAGGCAATCGCTGGTGGCTGGTGATTACCCACAAGTAAAATCATGGGGAAGGAGTGCAAAAAGATAAAAGACAGGGTCATGGCGGTAACGATGACGGTCGAGATTCCTTGTGGAAGGTAATAGGGATCATCGCGGTCTGTAGGAATCCCTCATTTGCACGTATGTCTTCGGCGTGCCAACCGCCCTACGCGGTGATTTTCGTTGGATTAGTAAGCTTAAGGCAAGAAAGATGATGTAAATGAGTCAAGTTTAGGGCAAATTTGCAAGTACACAAACACAATACATATCCCATGCATGCACAGATTTTCCTTGGGTCGATATTCTGGTATGGCAAATACGGATCGTCGCCTATTATGCGGCAAATGGCAGGGAGTGCCTTGTCCCAAATAATGGGAGCAAAAATATTTGGCCGTTCTTTTGTTATAGGGTATGACGACGACTTTGCATTTAGTTGTATGTTAATTATAGCGCGTCTCGTCAGTCTGAGACGAAGTCTCGCTAGATCTCTTCTTCCAGTTTGGTGGTTGGTGCGATCAGGAAGATGATATTGTCCCAGACGATGTGACTGACAACCAATCCGCCGAGCGGAAAGCCGAGCGCGTATAACCCGCCTCAAAATGCACCGGCAATGATCGCTGCGCCGATGAGGGTGAAGTTTCCGCTGACGATGTGGACTCCGCCGTAGGCCGCGGTTCCCATCATCCAGCCCCAGAAGCGGCCAAACTTTTTCATCAGGCCATCTTGAGAGAAACCGCGCCAGAAATATTCTTCGGCAGGGCTGATGACCATGCCAAGCCGCATCATCAATTCCCGGCGCGGACGGATGCGTTTGAGTGCGTAATTGTCTTCGATCTGCTTGCCGCCGTTTGGCACGATCTTGCGGGAGATTCGATCTCAGGCGTGGAATCTGCGGCGGTGACTTTGGCTTGGGGAAACTACAAAACGGCCTCGCGTGCCAGATCACCGGTGCCGGTTCCCAGGTCAAGCAGCGAAGCGCTGTTTGTTAATCTGGCAAGTTGAATGACTTGTTTGTGCCAGCGCACATCCTGAAAGCCTGTCATGAGTCGGTTCATTAAGTCGTAGCGTTTTGCAATACGGGTAAACATGTTTTGAACGTAAACCGCGCGTTTGCTGTCGGTCAATTGAGTCATTTGGTTCTCCTTAAAGTTTTGCTTATTATAAACGCATGTTATACTGCGGCTCATTAAAGTAATGCGAGATTAATCCCGCTCTACCTTTGGAGCATTAATGACACAGGAAAAAAGATCCCTCTTTCAAATCTGGTGGCTTGCCATTCGACCCAGGACGCTGCCCGCCGCGGCTTCAGGTGTGGTGATGGGAAGCGCGCTGGCTTGGAGAGACGGGTCATTTCAATTTGCACCCGCGTTGGCGGCATTGTGCGTGGCTTTGCTTTTACAAATTGGAAGCAATGTTGCCAACGATGTCTTTGACTTCGAGCGCGGCGCGGATACAGCCGAAAGACAAGGCCCGGTGCGCATCACGCAGGCGGGATTGCTCTCGCCCGCGCAGGTCAAGCGCGGGATGTGGATCATATTTGAGCTGGCAGCGTTATGTGGGCTTTATCTCGCCTCGCTTCGCGGCTGGACCGTGATCCTGATCGGCCTCGCGGCAATTATCTCGGCGATAGCCTATACCGGCGGCCCGTTTCCGCTTGGATATTATGGACTCGGCGATGTGTTCGTCTTCATCTTCTTCGGCGTTGTCGCGGTGACGGGGACATATTATGTGCAGGCCGGTTCGGTCAGCATGGCCGCGTGGTGGATGGCAATTCCCGTCGGCTTGATCATCACCGCGATTTTGGTGGTCAACAATTTGCGCGATATTGAGAATGACCGAGTCGCAGGAAAACATACGCTGGCGGTGAGGATGGGAGCGAAAACCGCAAAAGTTGAATATGTTTTGTTTATCGCGCTTGCTTATTTGATATTGCCCGCGTTAATCATCTTCAAGATACTTCCATTATCTTCTTTACTTGCCTTGCTCTCTTTGCCGATTGCATATAAAGCGACGAAGATTGTATTGACGCAGACAGGTCGTCCGCTCAATGTTGCGCTGGCAGGCACAGGTCAGACCGCGTTGGCGTACAGCCTTTTATTTTGGGTGGGGATTTTGTTTTCATAGAAATTTGCTGGTCTCCCTGGCCTAGCCTGCCAGGGCAGGCGATACGGCGGCGGGTTTCGATACGCGACGAACGCTACTCAACCACCGCCGCCTACTCGACCAACGAACTACTTTTGAATTGAGGAAATTTTTGCAGCAAAGAAATATATTCTTCAGGCTGTTCCGCATGGACATTATGTCCCGCCCCTGGAACGATGATGTGTTTGCAGTTTGAAATTTGTTCAGCCATTTTGCGAATCACTTGAACATATTTTTCATCTTTCCCACCAGCAATCAATAGAACAGGAAAAGAAAGATTCGACAAAGAATCCCAGAGCGGAGTCTGTGCTCCGGGGCTGAGTTCGCGGATGACTTTTGCCATCCAGCGCGGATCGTTACGTGAGGCAGATTCTTTGATGGCGGATAATTTTTCAGGGTGGAAATTCAGGCTGGCGAAGAGTGGCATTCGATACCATTTGTCCACAAAAGTGGACATGCCATCTTTCAAAATGGATTCGGCACGGGCGGTGTCTTCTGCGAGGCGAAGGGCGCGCTCGGCTTGGTCCACGATGCCGGGATTGGCGGATTCAAGCGTCAGCGTGAGAATCCGCTTTGGGTAACGGCAGGCAAACGCGAGTGCGGCGCGACCGCCAAGTGAATATCCAACGAGATGAATTTTCGGCGCGGGGATTTCATCCAATAATCGAAAAAGCCATTCGGTCAAAATATCAAAATCAAGCGGGGAGTTGACATCGAGGTTTGTATTTTCCCCGTGACCAGGCAGATCGGGCAGGATACAAAAATAATTTTCGCGGAACGGGCGCGCAATTTCGAGCCAGCTTTGCCCGCTGCCGAGAAAGCCGTGCAGAAAAACAAGCGGCGGATTTTTGGGATTGCTGAGGGTGAGCATTACGTCAACCCGCGCCTCATTGCGGATGCGATGCAACGCATGTCGTCCACGAAGGCGGGCAGGGATTCGAGCGGCAGGGATTGTTCGCCGTCGGAAAGCGCGGCGGCGGGGTTAGGATGCACCTCGACGAGCAGGCCATCTGCGCCTGCGGCCAAAGCGGCGCGCGACGCGGCAGGGACCAAATCGGCGCGGCCTGTGGCGTGGCTTGGATCGGCGATGATCGGAAAATGCGTGGTCTCTTTGATCAAGGCAATGGCGTTCACATCCAGCACGTTGCGCGTGGATGGGTCGAAGCCGCGAATGCCGCGCTCGCATAAAATAATTTGTTGATTTCCACTTGACGTAATGTGTTCTGCCGCCGCCAGCCATTCCTGAATCGTGGACATAAAACCGCGTTTGAGCAAAACGGGTTTGGTCTGTTCGCCTGCCGCCCAGAGCAATGGAAAATGCTGCATGTTGCGGCTTCCAATTTGGATGATGTCGCTGTAATCAGTGACGAGCGGTAACTGCTCCACGCCCAGCGCTTCGGATATAACGAGCAAGCCAAACTCGTCCGCAACCTGACGCAGGATTTTCAGCCCATCGAGTCCCAATCCTTGAAAAGCGTGCGGCGAGGTGCGCGGCTTGAACGCGCCGCCGCGGATCATATGCAATCCAAGCGCGCGCATGGATTTTGCAACGGCGTACGTTTGCTCGTAACTTTCAACGGAGCATGGTCCCGCGATTAGGAGAATATCATCGCCGCCGATTTTGAGGTTATTGGAAAGTGAAATGGGCAGAGTGTTTGTCATGGTTTTGTGTAGGGTGGAGTCAAAAGTCTCCTGACTTTCGAGTCCAGCATGGGCGCAACTTCAACGCGCTTTAATTTACCTGACGCAGTATGTGGCAGGGATTCGACAAAAACAATTTGCTTCGGAACTTTATAGCCCGCAACCTGTCCGCGCAAAAACTGAAGCAGAGTCTCCGCTGATAACGGTTCGCGCAAAACGACAGCCGCTGCGACGGATTGTCCCCATTCAGGATCGGGGATGCCAACGACGCAGGCTCCACTCACGGCAGGATGATTCATCAAAGCGCGTTCCACTTCTTCGGGATAAATGTTTTCGCCGCCGCTGACGATTAAATCGGTGCGGCGGGTGAGTACCCACAAATCGCCATCTGAATCAAGATAGCCAATGTCGCCCGTGTGAATAGACCTGACGGGTTTTTCATAATCGAGATAACCATTCATCACTGTTTTTCCGCTAACAACGATTTCACCGACTTCTCCATTTGGAAGCGATTTGCCCGATTCGTCTACGATGTCAACGCTTGTGCCTTGCAAAGGTTTGCCGAGGCTGCCAGGTTTGGCGCGCGTCTGCTCGGGCGTGGACGTGGCGACTTGTGAGGTGGCTTCGGTCAAGCCGTAGGTGAGGGCGATGGGCAAGTCGAGGGCGAGGGCTTTTTCGACGAGGCTGGCAGGCGCGCTTGCGCCTCCGAGCAAAATCACGCGCAGGGATGACGATGGTTTGAAATCGGGATATTTTTCCAGCAGGCGATGAAGCATGGTTGGGACAAGCGAAACAATGGTGATGTTCTCGTCGGTGAGCGCGTGATGGACCGCGTCCACGTCAAAGCTGGGATGCAGGACGATGGTGATGCCATAGAGTGCGGCGCGGAAAACGATGGCCATGCCGCCTATGTGATACAGTGGCATGGTCAACAGCCAGCGGTCGTGCGGGTCAACGCCGAGGCGTTCAGCGGAGGCAAGCGCGCTGGCGTGGTAATTGTCGAAGGTGAGAAGCACGCCTTTGGGGAAGCCAGTTGTGCCGGAGGTGAAAAATATTCCTTGAATGGGATCAGGCTTGAGCGGGGAATGAGTCCGCGCGGGAAAAGGCTGGGGCGTGGAAAAAAGTTCGGGTACAAGAATCTGCTGCGAGAGTCCGACCAGTTCCGATTCGCAAATAAGTAAATCACATTGGCTTTGTTGAATCTGCCATTTGAGTTCGGCTTCGGTGAGACGAATATTGAGCGGAACCGCCACCGCGCCGAGGCGAGCGAGCGCATGGATGAGCGCCACGTACGCGGGCTGGTTGCTGAGATGAATGCCAACGCGCGCGCCGCGTTTAATTTCGCGCGCTTCGAGGAGCGCGGCAATGAACTCTGCCCAATCGTTGAGGGCGGAGTATGTCCATGTTTGTTTGTCGAATTCGAGCGCGGAGCCGTCGGGGGTCTGCGTGGCGCGTTCAGCGAGCCAATCAATCATTGAATTTGAATCTCCAAAGCGGGATAAATCCCTGCCTCAGTTCATGAAAGTCCACTGAAGTGGACTTGTTGTGCCAGCCCGAAGGGCTTCCATGTTGTGAGGCAGGACTTTAGTCCGACGGTTACGGCAGCCAGGGATATTTGCGGAAATTCGGTTTGCGTTTTTCGTTGTAAGCGTTGCGGCCTTCCTGCCCTTCTTCGGACATGTAAAAGAGCATGGTGGCGTTGCCTGCCAATTCCTGCAAGCCTGCCTGCCCATCGAGTTCGGCGTTGAAAGCAGATTTGAGATTGCGGATCGCGAGCGGACTCATCGCAAGAATTTCCTGCGCCCACGCGACGCCCTCCGCTTCGAGTTGATCCACTGGCACAACCTTGTTGACCAGTCTCATATCGAGCGCTTCCTGCGCGTTGTACTGGCGGCAGAGATACCAGATCTCTCGCGCTTTTTTCTGACCGACGACTCGCGCCAAGTAAGATGACCCAAACCCGCCGTCGAACGAGCCGACCTTTGGGCCTGTTTGCCCGAAAATGGCATTATCAGCGGCGATGGTTAGATCCGCGATAACGTGCAGGACGTGTCCGCCGCCGATGGCGTAGCCTGCCACGAGCGCGATGACCGGTTTGGGCATACTGCGGATGATGCGCTGAAGTTTGAGCACATTCAAACGCGGCACGCCATCCTCGCCAACATACCCAGCGTGACCGCGCACTTTCTGGTCGCCGCCAGAGCAGAAGGAATATTTTCCATCCGTGGCGGGACCGTTGCCCGTGAGCAAGGCCGCGCCGATGCGCGTATCTTCCCAGGTGTTCTCGAAGGCTTCGATCATTTCCTTGATCGTATCAGGTCGGAAGGCGTTGCGTACTTCGGGACGATTGAACGCGATGCGCGCAATCCCGTCCGCTTTGTGGTAGGTGATGTCTTGGTATTCTTTGACTTTGATCCAGTTCATAATTCCTCTGTTTCGTGTTGCGTTTTCCGTTTTTGAATATGTCGGTGGTCGAGTAGACACGAGCGTTCTTTGCGAGTGTCGTATCGAGACCACCACGTTTTCAAGTTATCTTTTGTTTTCGTGTAACTCGTTGGTTTCGACACCTGCACTGCACCACACCTGCCCTGGCGGGCGGTGCCAGGGAACGCAGTGCGGTGCAAGTGTACGGCGGCGTTGGTTGAGTAGCGTTCTTTGCATATCAAAACTCGCCGCCTACTCAACCAACGGATTTATTATTTTTCTTACGCGCCGATTTAATTCTTTTCGCAAGCGCTCAAATTTGGCCGCGTCGCTGTGGATTTCGATAATGGTTGGTTTTTCCGATGCAAGCGATTTTTTCAGCGCGGATGAAAGCGAGAGGCGTTCAACGCAAACATAGTCAAGGCCATAAAGTTTCGCGGCGTGTTCAAAAGTTAATCCATGTGGAGCGACGAATAACTTGTTGAATAGCGGTTCAAATTGTGAGATGGGCAGGCGCTGAAAGATCCCGCCGCCGTCGTTGTTGATGACGATAATCGTGGCGCGGATTCCGCAGCGCGAGAACGCAAGCAGTCCGTTCATGTCGTGATAAAAAGATAGATCGCCCGTGACGAAAACTAATCCTGGCAAATGCGCGGCCGCGCCAAGCGCGCTGGAGAGCGTACCGTCAATTCCGCTTGCGCCGCGATTGGCGAAGACTTGCACGGGCTTTGCGTCAGGCTTGGCGAATTGATCAAGATGGCGAATGGGCAAACTATTGGCGACGAAGAGACCGTTGCCCGCTGGGAGTTGACTCAGCACATCGGGCAGGATTCCGCCCTCGAAGTCTGATTCCGCTCGCATCGCGCGGACCTCATCCCAAGCCGCGTTTTCGAGCCTTCTCCACGCTGGGAGCCAGGGCGGGTCGGATTGGCGATCCGACCTACGAAGCAATGACTCACACAACAAAAGCGGGTCAGCCCACATGGAATGTGTGACGCGGAAACGGTCATCGCGCCAGCGTTTGGTTTCGGAGATGTGGATTTGCGGAATGTCATCGAGGCTGTCGAGATAATCTGATAATGAGTTGCTCGTGGGCGGGTCGCCGAAGCGGAGAATCAACTGCGGGCCCAGATTTGTTGGCAGAAATGTGTCATATCCGCCGAGGATAAATTCATTGACGTGTGCGCCGAAGCGTAAGCCAGAAAGCGCGTCGGCGAGGATGGGATAACCTGTTCGCGTGGCGAGTTCGGTTAAGCGCACGGGAAAGTCTCCATTGGGACATCTGGGTCCGCAGACAATGAGTCCGCGCGGGGAGGAAGAGACGGCGCGGGCGAGGAAGTCTGTCTGTTCGATGGAAGGAGAAAGATTGGGACGAGAAAATGTCAGTTGCGCGGGAGCAGATTCGAGGGCGGAAAGAAGCGGAGCGTCCATCCAAGCAGGTATATCAGTTGGAACGTGAATTGGTTCAAGCGGTTTACGAAATGGAAAATTCAGATGGACTGCGCCAGGCAATGGCGATTGCGAGGTTTCCCAAGCACGGGCGGCGAGCGTTTGCAGATAGCGCATGAGGTGACGCGAAAAATTTGCTTCGGGCGCAGGCACATCTGCGAACCAACGGACATGATCGCCAAAGAGTTTGATCTGGTCAATGGTTTGGTTTGCGCCGCTCTCGCGCAGTTCAGCGGGACGGTCGGCGGTGAGCACGATGAGCGGGACTTCGCTGTAATTGGCTTCGACGATGGCGGGGAAAAAATTCGCAGCGGCAGTGCCAGAAGTGCAAACGAGCGCGACGGGCTTGCGGCTGGCGCGTGCAAGGCCAAGCGCGAAATAGGACGCGGAACGTTCGTCGCTGTGAGTGTAGATACGGATGCCGCTTTCGGCGAACGCGACGGCGAGCGGCGTGGAACGCGAACCGGGCGCGATGCAAACAGAATTGAGACCGAGTTTTTTTAACTCGGCGACAAAGATGCCCGACCAGATCGTGTTGCGGTTGGCCGTGTTCATGCCATCTCACATTGCATGGCGTTCAGCAAAAAGCGGATTTTCAAACCTGTCTCTTCCCACTCTTTGTCTGGATTAGAATCCGCGACGATGCCTGCGCCGCCAAAAAGGGTCGCGGTGTTATCGTGGAATAAACCTGAGCGAATCGCGACAACGAAATCGCCGTTCCCGTCTGCATCCACCCAACCAACGGGAGCCGCATACCAACCGCGCTCGAATCCTTCCAGTTCGCGGATGACGCGCAGCGCAGTTTCACACGGTACGCCGCCGACGGCGGGAGTTGGATGCAACGCGGCAACGATGTTGAGGATGCTTTGACCTGGATGCAATCTGCCTGTGATGTCTGTGCGGAGATGCTGGATGTTGGGCAGGCGCAAAAGTTTTGGCGCGGAATCCACATTGAGCGTTTCAGCGAGCGGTAACATTTTTTCGCGAATTTGATCGAGGACGAAGGTATGTTCGCTTTGGTCTTTGGCGGAATCGATTAATTGTTGGCTGAGCATTTCATCTTCGATGGGGAAGTCGCCGCGGCGGATGGAACCTGCAATCGCGGCGGTGATGAATTTCGCGCCTGATACCGAAACCAGCCGTTCTGGGGTCGCGCCCGCGAATGCTGTTGATGGCGAAAATTCAAACAGGAAGCGGAAACAAGATGGACACGATTCGCCAAGACTCTCCAATAATGCAGGAACATCTATCGGACGGTTCCCGTTGACTTGTACGGGCCGCGCCAGGACTACTTTTTGGAGTCCGCCTTGACGGATCATTTCAACTGAACGGCGAATGGCATTTTGCCAAATCACGCAGGATGTTTCGTTTGTGGTGATTTCATCGGGAATGGACGGTGGCGGGAGAGCAGTTGATTCTAACCTCGCAAGAAAAATTTTAGATTCAGATTGAGCGCGTTGAGATGCGTTTGCGATGGTTTCGTTTTCATTCAGCGGCAGGTTTACTGAAAAACAGGTTTCGCCGTTGGCGCGGGTTAGTACATAACGCGGCAATACCAGCGCGGCTTGTGGAAAAGAATCCCATTCGCCGCGTTTCATCTCTGTAAAAAATGATCCCCCTCCGAGCAGCGCGGGACGCGGGGTATGATCAGAGGCTTGAATTACACGCTGGAAAAAATCCTGAATATCGCGCGCAAGGTTTGCAAAGCGACTTTCGTCAGCCCATGAAATTTGGGCGGCGATTCCCAGTCCTGCAATTGCCAGCGGGGATTGGCTGCTCTCAAAATAAAAGCGCTCCCTGCCGGCGCCAAAGCGTAAAAATTCTGCCAGCGAATACGGTTTGTATGGAATGGTGTAATTAAGGATGCGGTTCAAAGTTGATCTCCGTTTGCGGCGGATTTTTCCTTTAGGTTGACGCCCACGCTTTGCAATAACAATCTGCGTAATTCAGGCAGTGCGCGGACAGGGTCTGGCTCTCCTGTATACACCCAGCGCAGGATGATCTCGTTGAGCGCGCCCATCCACGCGCACGCGGCAATTTCCGTGTCCAGCGCGGAGATGCTTCCGTCTGCAATGGCTTCATCTAGGTTGCTTTTAATGATTTTGATGAATCTATCGTTAACCGCCCGTCGTTTTTCTTCAAAGACAAGGCCAAGCCCTGTCGCTTGCACGAATGCGATCTTTGCCAATCCGCGATATTGACCGAATGTTTCCAGACAGACGCGCAATGCCTGGTCAACGCGCAGCATGCCTGATGTTTCAGAGTCAATGCGGTTGTGGAGCCTGCTTTCGAGCAAATCGGCGAACGTGTCCACCAGCGCCAGGAAAATATCCTGCTTGCTGGGGAAATAAAAATAGAACGAGCCTTTGGAGGTGTTCGACTCGCTGACGATATCGTCCACCTTGGTATCGTGGTAGCCCTTCGTTGCGAAGATCTTAACCGCCGCTTCAAGGATGCGCGTGCGGGTTTCCTGCGTGGCGGCGGGGGAGGTGTCTTTCATATCTATAAACCGACTGGTCAGTCTAGTAGTGTGAAGAATAGCATAACCAAAATGACATGTCAAGTGAAGCTAAAAAGGATGAAGCTAAAAACCGAATAAAAAGAGGATGTCGTTGACGTTTGTGCCGGTATAGCCGGGCTTGAGCAAATCGCCAAGCGACTCGAAGAAAGAGTACGCGTCATTGCGGGACAA
>JAJYOH010000524.1 GCA_021796315.1 Chloroflexota bacterium | reverse complement strand
ACCGCCCGGCAAGATTGCCGATAATTTATTGTCTGCGATTGCTGAATCGAAGAAACAATCTTTGTCGCGCGTGATTACCGCCTTGGGAATCCGCGGCGTAGGCGAAGTTTCCGCGCGTGATCTCGCGACCCATTTCGGAAATCTGGATGCGTTATCCAAAGCATCTGCTGATGATTTACAGCAGATCGAAGGCATCGGCCCCAACATCGCCGAAGCTATCGTGGACTGGTTTGCGCGCCCGGCGAATCAAAAGATATTGAAGAAGTTGAAAGTAATTGGTTTGTGGCCAGTGGAGCAGGAGAAAAGGGAAAAGAGAGAAGGGAAGTTGAGCGGATTGACCTTCGTTGTCACCGGCGCGTTGCCAAACTTTTCGCGTGACGATGCGAAAGAGTTCATCGAATCGAACGGCGGCAAAGTGACCGATAGCATATCGAAGAATACGAATTATCTCGTGCTTGGAGAAAATCCCGGCTCGAAGTTCGATAAGGCAAAGTCATTGGGCGTGAAGATCATTGATGAAGATGAGTTGAAGAAACTCGCTAAATCGTTCTGACCACTTTGTGTTAAACTAATCTTATGGATCGTTTTGTTGAACTCCGCGATAAAGTCACTCCGCTCTTGAAACCTTACGCCGAACGGATTTCTGTATTTGGCTCGTACGCGCGCGGCGATGAAACGATAGACAGTGACATTGATTTGCTGATTGCGCTTAAGCCTTCTGACAAGAGACCCGTGCTCGGGCTATTCGAGTTCATAAAGCTCGAACAGGAATTGAAAGAAAAGCTGGGGCGCGGCGTTGATTTGATTACCGAAGAAGGCATGAACTCGCGCCGCAAACCTTATATTGAAAAAGACAGGGTGGTGCTGTATGAAGAGACGAGATGATTTCGTTTACCTCGGCGATGTATTGGATGCGATTGTTTTGATTGAGGGCTACATTGGTAAAGTAAACGAGAAAGATTTTCTGCAAAATCACATGATGCAGGATGCAGTCATGCACCAGATAGAGGTCATCGGCGAAGCTTCCAATAGTGTCTCGGATGAATTCCAAGATAAGCATCCTGAACTTCCATGGATGCAGATGCGGGCAATCCGAAACAAGATTGTCCATGATTATCGAGAAATAAATTTGGATATAGTGTGGGATACAGTCAAGAACAATTTGCCTGCGCTCAAAAAACAAATTCAAAAATTGCTTGGCGAATAAGCAGGCATCATGAACTTTTTTAAAATCTTTGCCTTATGCCTTTTGGTTTCGATGGCTGCAACAGCCTGCGCCAATGTCGCGACGAACGCGCCTCTTTCAACTTCCATCGCAACCAATACGCCTTCACCAACATCCCTTCCTCCGACCGCGACAGTACAGCCACCATCAACGGTTGATCCCCGCTTCGGACCCGCTCCGAAGCCGGATGCAGGATATGCATTGGGACAATATACGCATCAAGAATTGGATGGGACGACAACTTATTTTTGGTCGGAAACCGACGCCGACGGCCACTTCCTTTTTTGGAATCCAGAAATTGGTAATGGTGAGTGGATGAGGCTGATTAATGCAAATAATGATGGTATCCCGCTATTAGCATTACCTCAACAAATTCATGATGCAGGTGTTGCGGATCAGATATGGTTGTATGTGAATATTAGTGATATGGTCTCAGGATATGATCAAGTGCAATTAATAACTCGACTTTTGCAGCACTTTGACAACTGAATAATTAGGCAATCATGAGTAGATCCGGGAAACTGGGTAGAATCCAGGCGCCGAGCGAGTGACCGGAGGCACCTATGTTTCCATTAGTCGAATTTCCGGAATTGGTGCAGCACTATGCACCCTACTTTCAGGATGTATTCTCTGCGGAGGCCTTCGTTGAATTCCAGCGGTATATCCGCGGGCTGATCGTCTCCGAGAACAAGACGGTGGACGGGATCAATCGGCTGTTTGTAGAAGAGAGCCGTAATCAGAGTTCGCTGAACCGTCTGCTGACGGAAAGTCCGTTCACGTTAGAGGCATTGAATGGAGCTCGGCTGAAGGTACTCAACAGCCAATCTGGCACGCAATTGAAACCGAGGGGAGTGCTCAGCGCAGACGATACCCTGCTAATCCATTATGGTCAGGATTTTGAACAAATTGCCAAGCTGTTCGACCACGTCTCGCAAAACTATGTTTGGGCACACGATCTGGTGACCCTGCATTATAGTGATGACGATACGGACTACCCCGTGCTGTTTCAGCTCTGGAAGCCAGTCGAGTTGGAAAAGCTGGAAGCAGGTTTGCACACAGCTGGCGTACCGCTCAAGGCCAGCAAAGAGGCATGGAAGCACAGCGATCCGAAGAGGTGGCGCGGCTACTTGCTGGGAGTCTGGCAACGCCAACAGAAGAAACATCCGAATTTGGAAGGTTTGTACGACAGCAAGCTAATCATCCTCCAGAACCTACTTGAACAATGGAAGAAAGAACATCCGAGGTTGAATTTGCCCGTAACCTTCGACAATTGGTTTACACAGCCAGCCTTCTGCCGCTTTCTGGATAAGACCCTCAAGATGCACTACGTAGGCACGTTCACTGAGACCGATAAGGTGGACCTGAACCGCGGTCAGGAAGCTTTAGGAGATTTTGCCGATCACCTCAAACAAGAACACCGGAAGGCATTACAGAACGGTGGCCAAGGGGTCTTCCAGAAGATCGGTATTCCCTTCAAGGGTGAACGGGAAGTCTATTACAGTTACTGCCGTACCCACCGCCTCCCTAACTTTGGCAAGCAACGCTTGGTGATCAACTATCGCCAGGCTGACCTGTCCGACAATCCAAATTTCTACAACAGCAACTGCTTGATCTGGCAAGCCGCAGGGATCACACGTATTCGACGCCACCGCTGGCCGGTGGAAGTCTACCACGAGGAAGGTAAGGCCGAAGGACTAGATCAGGATCAGCTACGGGATTTCAATGCCATCCAACGTCACATCGCTCTGGTTGCCGTAGTGTATAGCTTACTGCGTGCGGCCCAACATGACCCTGACCTTCACAAAAAACTTCAACATCAACTCAAGGTGAAGCTTGAGGGCAGCCCAGCTTCTTGGCGTCGCGCAACCCAGGCACAAAGTTTATGGAGTCTGGGACTGTTCATCAGCGCCGGATTGACTCAAGGACAAAGCCTGCGCACAGTAATGGCACCGCTTATCCGCGCGATTTGTGGCGCCTGAACTAACCAGCTTTCAAACAGCGTTGCTTCACTTGGATAAAACCAGTGAGGTAGATTTAGTATTGCCCAAGACCACCCCGAGGCTGTTGAAAAAGTCTCGTTAGAACCACCTGATTATTCAATTCTTAAGGTGCAAAAGTCGAGATATTATTTCCGGCTATTGCAGATTTGTACGAATGATGATGACTTTTTTCACCGTTTCGCAAAAAATGGGCGCTAATTTGCCAATCGCCATTCCAAGGCTGAAAAGCGATTCGCAACCTTGTTGTTTCTCACAGCCATGCCGATGGCACGCCGGCTGCCGGCCAGCACGCACAATCTCCGCGCTCGTGTGATCGCGGTGTACAGCAGGTTGCGTTGCAGCATGGTGTAATGCTGAGTCACGATTGGCATGACCACTACTGGAAATTCCGATCCCTGTGCTTTGTGAACTGACACAACATAAGCCAGTACCAACTGGTCTGCTTCGCTCCAGTCGTAGGTAACGGGTCGTCCATCAAAGTCCACGGCAAGCGTCTGTTCAACAATGTCGATGGACTGAACGAAACCTATATCGCCGTTATAAACATCTTTTTCGTAATTGTTCTGCGTCTGCATCACCTTGTCACCCAGACGGAAAGTTGTCCCGTACAGTTTGCGTTCGGGTTTATTGCTTGTGGGCGGGTTGAGCTTTTCTTGCAGACGATCATTGAGCGCCATTACCCCAGCCGGCCCGCGATAAATGGGCGACAGCACCTGAATATCTCTCACCGCATCGAAGCCAAATTTCTGCGGAACCCTTTCGGTAACGATCTCGATGATCCAGTCCGCTGCAGCATCTGCATCTTCGGCAGAGAAGAGAAAGAAATCGCCACTATCCTTTGAGAATAATGGATACTTGCCTTGATTGATCAGATGCGCGTTGGTGATAATCTGTGAACCCGCTGCCTGGCGAAAGATCGTATTGAGGCGCGTGACCGGTGCAACACCGCTGTCGATCAGATCACGCAACACATCTCCCGCTCCGACTGACGGAAGCTGGTCCACATCGCCCACAAACAACACATGTGTGCCTGGCTTGACCGCTTTGAGCAAATGGTTGGTCAGCAAGAGATCCAGCATGGAGGCTTCATCCACCACCAGAAAGTCAACATCCAGCGGATTTTCTTCAT
>JAJYOH010000523.1 GCA_021796315.1 Chloroflexota bacterium | reverse complement strand
AAGTTCTTGTAAAGAAAGATTTTCAAACGCAACGCGAGAAGATTTTTATATTATCAATTATTCAGAACTTCGTTGCCGTTTGGAGATTTTCTTGAGCCGTCTGTCCGCACGACGCAGACAAGATTGAAGTTGTTTGGGTTGGATGAGCTGTTGGAGGCGAACGCGGTGAAAGCGATTTTGGATGGCGTGTTGAAGGGTGGAGATTTTTTGTTGAAGGAATAACTGCTAAGAAGAATAAATCATAGTTCGATTTCTCCCTTGTTCTTTTGCTTTGTACAGAGCTTGATCTGCATATTTGACGAGATGGTCAATAGTATCCACATCGGGCGATAATTCTGCAATGCCGATACTAATGGTTACGTTGACCCTCCCGCGTTCCGTATCCAAGTGATACGCGGCAATATCCTCGCGAATTCGCTCCGTAACAACTTTTGATTCTTTTGCGTTGCTATTTGCCAGCAGAATGATAAACTCCTCGCCGCCATGACGGGCAAAAATATCCGCCTGGCGCAAATTCTCGCGCGCAATACGTGCAACGCTCTGTAATACCTCGTCGCCGACCTGATGGCCAAATGTATCATTCACCTGCTTGAAGTGGTCAATGTCGAAAATGATGATGGAGATGACCTGGTGATAACGTTTGGCGATGGCAAATTCCTGTTCGGCAAGGTCGAAAAAATGGCGGCGATTGAATATCCCTGTCAGAGAATCGGTGCGCGCCAGAAATTGTTCGCGCCGGAGTGCTTCTTGAAGTTCGCGATTCGTTACTTCGAGGGAATCTTTGGCGCGGCGCAGTTCTTCTTCTGCCTGCTTACGCATTGTGATGTCGCGGTTCGCGGCAACATAAATCGTTTTGTCCTGATAGTCGCGCATGGACATAATGTTGGCTTCAAATACCAATGGCTTTCCATCGCGTGAATATTGAATAACCTCTCCTTTCCATTGGCCGATTTCTGTTAAGGTCTGTATAACTTTTGTTCGTTGTTCTGGACTGAACTCAGCCTGCAGAACATCTGCTGTTGAGCGCCCAATCACTTCCTTAGGCATCCAGTTGAAGATCCTTTCTGCAGCTCGATTCCAATATGTTATCAAAAGGTTTTCGTCTGTGCAGATGATGGCATCGTTTACATTCTCCAGAAGCTTGAACTGATATTGGATTTGTTCTTCTGTTCGTTTACGTTCGGTGATTATGGTCAGGATCACCATGATCTCGCTTGGTTTCTCATCTTCATCCCTTGATGTGATCGTTTCGCGACTCTCGATCCACTCCCATTCCCCGGCTTTGTTGCAGAGCCTGTATTCGATGCTATTTGTCGTCTCGCCCTGCATTAATTTTTGCCAGTGCGCCATGACCGCTGGTTCATCTTCGGGATAAATCTTTTGAAGGATTGAGCTTGATGACATTAATTCACTGCGCGTATAGCCTAGAAACTGGTCATGGTTGAAATATATGACTTGCCGACTAGCTAGATTCAGTGTGTATATTGCATCTGGAAGGTCGTGAGTTAATCTTTGAAAACGTTCGTGACTCTCGGCCAAGGCTTGTTCCGCCTCTTTTCTGGCTGTGATGTTTTCGTGCAAAACGACAATATATATTTTCCCCTTATGCTCCAAGCCCGTTACTCTGCAAGTAAACCAGCGCTTCTCACTGAGCGAATTACATGGATATTCGAACTGGAAACTATTTTCTTTACCGAGCACAACTTCTTGAATGCCGCGAAAGGCCTTTTCAGCAATTTCATCGTGATCCATTTTAGCCGCGTTCTCGCAGACGCTTAGATAATTTGTGCCGACGTAAAAGCTTTTATCGCTGCTGTTGTTTTCTCGGGCAAAGCGTTTCCATGCTCTATTTACCGAAATGATTTCCCCCTGCGAGTCCAGAATCGCGATGTTGGCTGTCAGGGAATCCAACAAGTGAAGCGCGAACGACTTCCTCGCAAGGTACTGCATCCTTGCCTCCTCTGATAAACAAGTGAGGATATATTACTATTTGTCGAGCGATGTGTAAATCGTTAGATCAGTTGATAGAGAATGTTAAATTGCCAATCAAGAGATCGCCTGTGTATGCTTCCAGCTTTACATTTCCTTTCGCGTTGAGAAATCCACCGTTCCAAAATCCGCAGTCTATGATTTGTCCATCAGCCAGCGCGTGGAATGTTGGACCAAGCTGATCCAGCATCCCATCTTGAAGCGTGGATCGCAAAATAAAATCGCCTGCTGAACCTTGCGGCGCTCTGGCCCAGATGAAAAGTTGGTTCGCGTTTTTTGCTTTGATATTGCTAATGGGCGGCGCGGTTGGATCGTCTTCGATGGTCAGCCATAAATCAAGGCGCGTGAGCGGGAGCGGTGTATTCGTCGGTGTTGGCACTGGCATTGAAGCGTCGGTGGGAATCAAAGTTAATATGGATGTTGGAGCCGCTGTCGGGGCGGGAAGAGCGGTCGCCGAATTGGCGCAGGCAGATAATAGAATCAGTCCGATTACAATACATAGAGGAACAAGTTTTTTCATCTTGCACTCCTCGTATGAAGAAACCAGTCTCGCGGTAAAGTCAATTGATGTTTACTGTCATCGAATTACAACCGTTAAAATATAGTTCCACCCACTAAAGTATAGAATATTTTCTTTTCGATTTCAATTGTCGCATGTCCTTCAAATTCATTCCATGCGAAAGATGAGGGCGAAAGCGAACTCAAGCACGGACTTGTTGAAGCTGTTTGAGCCGGATAAATTATTAGAGTCAAAAGCCATCGAAGCGATGTTCAATGGCTTGCTAAATGACGGCGAGTTTCTGTTGGAGAGTTGATCCAGCCATCAAGAGATTAACCATTGACTAATTGCTTTGGCCTCATTATCAAGGCGACGATTAACAATATAACGAAGATCAGCGCCGAGTCAACCAAGCCGGCGACGATCATCACCTTGACGGAAATATCTTCTTTTACCCCAGTCACATTATCTACACAATAATCCGTGGTCATCGTATCCCACTGACCCGGACGATACGAGTAAGTGTCTTGATGAATCTGGAATGTGCCACGGCAAACCAATGGACCGGCGGTGAGTTGATCCAAACGAGGGAAGACTGCGCCCGCCGCGACCGAGAAAAGGACGAAGCCGACGAACAAACTAATACCAGCCAGCCGAATCAAACTGCGGAATTTCATGTGCAAGCCTCCAATTCAAGTGCAAATGTTGTCAATGGAACGGCGTTTATCTTATCCATGGTTCGCAATGTAGGCAATGGGAGATTTATCCCACCGAAGTTGCTTGTGATGAGGACATCGCTGAGACAACCTCAGCATATTCAATGATAAACGCTACGATATAATTCTGCTTATTTGAAAGTAGGCAGTTTTCAATTAACTTATGTCCATCAAATCATCTCTACGTTCTGCAATTTATCAAACTGAAAAGATTTATCAGCGCCTCCGCTTTGCGAATATTCTGACGCCGCAAAATGGATGGCCGATCCTCTTGAGCATCTCGTTTCCCAAAAGCGGAACACACCTGCTTGACCAAATCTTGCTCGGCTTTTCAAAGGTCGCGCCATTCTCGCTTCGACTTCATTCGTTCTATGCGGAATACGAAGGCGAAAGCGGACTCAAGCGCGCACCGGAACAAGCAATCGACTGGCTGGATTCTCTTCGTCCGCGCGACATCGCCTCGGCGCACCTTTTCTCCCGACCGGAAGCGGCTGACCGTTTAATTCAGCCTCGCTTCGTCCCATACTTTATCTTCCGCGACCCGCGTGATGTTGTCGTCTCACATGTTTTCTACGTGACCGACATGGAAGCGCACCACGTTCATCATGATTATTATCAATCGCTTTCTGACTTTGGCGCGCGACTTAAAGTCAGCATTCTTGGCCGCCCTGAACTAGACATCGAGTTTCCAAATATCGCTGAACGCTTTGCACCGTATCTCGGCTGGCTCGATCATCCCGAAGTGATGAAGATCCATTTTGAAGATTTGGTCAATAGCCGCACTGCGGCGTTGAACAAAATCATTGATCATTTTCTCGCTCGCGTCCCATTGACGATTTCCCGTGAAACGATTTTTGATTCTTTGGAATCATCCATCAATCCGAAAAAATCTCCGACCTTCCGTTCGGGCAAAACGGGTGAATGGAAAAAATATTTTACCGATGAGCATAAAAAGATTTTCAAGGATGTGGCAGGTGATTTATTGGTGAGGTTGGGATATGAATCAAACAATAATTGGTAGGAGCGGACCCGCGTGTCCGCCTAAGAGAGCGTTTTAATAGTCATGCTGCAAGCATTTTTAGCATACGTCGCGAGCTGGCGACATACACCATACTTTCACTGGACAGTGTGGTGTGCTCGTAGTCGCGAGCCAGACGGCGATA
>JAJYOH010000522.1 GCA_021796315.1 Chloroflexota bacterium | reverse complement strand
GCCCGGATTGCAAACGTGCTAAAGCATTCTTTGCACAAAACAATATCCAGCACATCGATATCGACGTAGACGAAGACCAGCAGGCTGCCGAATTCGTCAAACAGCTCAACAATGGTTCACGCAGCGTGCCCACCATCATCTTCCCTGATGGCACAAAGCTCGTCGAACCCTCCAACGAACAACTCAAAGCCAAATTCAACTAAAATATATCTGTGCGAGCCGCCTTTGGGATGGCCGCAAAGTAAACCATGACTCGCCAACACCAGGTCGTCATTTGCGGAGCAGGTATCACGGGCGTCAGCGCGGCATACTATCTTGCCAAAGCGGGCGTCCGTGATATTCTGCTCGTTGACGAACGTCCGCCGCTGACGCTCACCAGCAACCGCTCGACCGAGTGTTATCGCAACTGGTGGCCTGACGCCGAAATGCTGGCTTTGATGAACCACTCGATTGACTTGATGGAAGGTCTCGCCGATGAAAGCGGGAATATCTTCCACATGAATCGACGCGGCTACTTGTATGTGACTGCGGATAAAAACAAAATCCCCGAGTTGATCGAGCGTTCAAACCGGACCTCAAACTTGGGCGCGGGACAATTAAGAGTTCATTCGTCTGCGGCTTCAACGTACCAACCCGCGCATCCGGAAGGTTTCCGCGATCAACCTTCCGGCGCAGACATTCTTCTTGGCGCCGATCTCATTCGCAAACATTTTCCATATTTGACGCAGGATGCGGTCGCCGCGCTGCACGTCCGACGTGCAGGCTGGCTGAGCGCCCAACAGCTTGGCATGTATCTGCTCGAAACGGCGCGCCGTCTCGGAATCGGGTTTGAGTCCGCGCGCGTGGAAGCAGTGGATACGGCGAATGGCCGTGTTACCGGAGTCAGGCTGGAAAACGGCGAACACATCGGTTGTCCCATTTTTGTAAACGCCGCAGGGCCGTATCTCAAACAAGTTGGCAGGATGCTCGGCTTGGAAATTCCAGTTTACACAGAATTGCATTTGAAAGTTGCGTTCAAGGATCAACTTGGCATAGTCGGGCGAGACGCGCCGCTCCTGATTTGGGACGATGCCCAATCTCTGCCGTGGACTGATGACGAACGCGAAGCTCTGGCGGAAGATGCAGATACAAAATGGCTGACCGAGACTTTCCCAGCGGGCGCGCACACTCGTCCCGAAGGCGCGGGTGAAAACCAAACGATTTTGATGTTATGGGAATATAAGACATGCGAGATCGAACCAATTTTTCCGCCGCCGCTCGATGAGCAATATCCAGAGACCGTCATGCGCGGCATGTCGACCATGTTGCCGGGCTTGAGGCAATATTTCAACAAGATGCCCAAGCCGCAACTGGATGGCGGATACTACACCAGGACACGCGAGAACCGTTTGTTAGCCGGGCCGTTAAGTGTCGAAGGCGCATACGCGATCGGCGCGGTATCGGGTTATGGGATCATGTCGGCCTGTGCGGCGGGTGAATTGCTGGCGGCCCATATTGCTGAAATGTCACTGCCATCTTACGCATCTGCATTTTCTCCGGCGCGTTATGACGATCCGGAATATCAGAGGAAGTTGGAAAACTGGGGCGACAGCGGACAGCTTTAACAATACAACCTTGCCCCACCTTCCAGAAGGGATACAATAAGGAAAAGGAGCAACTATGCGTCGCGGTTTCCTTGTTTGTATTTTGCCAATCTTGTTTCTTGCCGGTTGCAGCGGCTGGGTTGTTCAGCCAATTCCATATCCTCCGCCCACGCTCTTCCCCACATCTACGCCGTTAATCCATTCGCCAACACCGGTGATCCTGGCAGCGCCCATCACAGCCACATTCCCATCCGTACCACTCACCCCACCGGAATCTGGCGCAACCCCCACTTTCACTCCATCACCCCAGCCGATCTCCACCGACACACCCATCACGCTCACGTCAATTACGCCCACCCCGACCATCGACAGCGGGCCGACTCCTTTCGTATCCATCCACACAGAAATCCTTGGATGCAACACCAGCATCGACATCACTCACGGCATGGGTGAAGTGACCAATGCTTACATCACGATCAGCAACACCGGCACGGCAGAACTAAATAATGTCTGCACCACGCTAAACGCCGAGGATGAGGGGCGGCCTCATCCCGACAAAACCAAGTGCATAGCGTTGCTTCCCATCGGCCACCAGGTCACGCAAAAACTGACGGTAGATTCAACCTTCCAAAAAAGTACAAGTATCCAGGTGGAAATTACGTACAGCCTTGGTCTACTCCAGCGCGTCGCTCAGGATTCCTGCACAAACCTTGGCATCTTCGTTCCTGATGGAAAAGATCTGGGTGTCGTCAAACCAATCCCAAATCCGTAAAATTACTTATGCCGTTTCTCGAGGAATTTATCCACAGATTACACAGATTTCGCTGATTATAAAGAAACAAATCTGCCTAATCGGTGAAATCTGTGGATAGGTTATTGCTCTTTTTCGTTATGGCAGAGCATCCAAGAATCAAAAGCAGACTATGTTTCTCGTTGCATAGTCTGCTTTTTCATCTAAAAGAAAATCTATCGAGCAATCTTAAAGTTAAAGATATTGGTTCCAAGCTTCTTTTGAAGCGAAAGCCACAACGGCAGAGCCATTTCCATCCCGCGCGCATTGGAAATATCGCCCAGATCGATCACCGATTCCCATCTGAACCATTCCATCAGGATCATCGTAACCGTATCCTTGGCATCCTTATCATTTCCACAGATAAAAACATCGTGAGGACCATGCACCCGTTCGGGGTTGACCATCACGTCCACGTTCATCGTGTTCAGCGCTTTGACTACCCGCAAGAGCGGATGAATGCGCTGGATCTGCTCAGCCAGCGAATCAGTATTGCATACAGTCAAGGTTGGGGGCATACCGCGCGTGTAGTCAAGCGGATTAGCAACGTCTATCAGCACTTTATTGTTGAGGTCGACCGGACTGACCAGATCGATCGCCGACACGGAACCCATCCCTGAAACACAATTGAACAAAATTTGACCGAACCTGGCCGCATCGGCAAAGGCGCCGAACGACGCAAGTTTGCCTGCGCGCTTGGCCCACGCCCGCGCCTTCTCATTCTCGGCCGTGCGCGAACCAAGTTTTACATTATGCCCCAACTCCACAAGGCGCGTACCAATGGTCTGCCCTACAATTCCCGTCCCAAGAATCCCAATGTTCATTTCTGCATTCCTTTCGTTTTACATTTTTCCGGCTAGATAATCCAGCACGTCGATCTTTGTCAAAATTCCTGTTGGCTTGCCCTGGTCTGCAACGATCAAGGCAAAACCATCCGTCAAAAACGGCATGGCTTCTTCAAGAGGAGTCTCGATTGGAAAAACCGCCTTGGCATTTTGAACAAGCGGATCAATCGGCTCGTTGTTGTTGTGCGCGTGATCCTCCAGCAAATGTTTGAGCAGGTCCACTTCTTCGATCGTACCAACCAGCGCTCCATCCGCGCCAACTACCGGCATCTGCGAAACTCCGTATTGCCGCATGGTCGTCATCACATTCTTCATTGTGTCGCCCAAGGATGCAGTATAAAGCAGCTTATTGGGTTTGACCAGCAACAGGTCGCCAAGCGCGACCTCGCCGAATTCCGTTTCGAGGAAACCATTCTCGCGCATCCACTTGTTATCATAGAATTTCGACAAATACCGCGAGCCTGCATCAGGGACGATCACAACCACCAGACGGTCAGCGGGCAACTTTGCAGCATATTTTATCGCCCCGGCCAAAGCGGACCCGGTCGAGCCGCCCGCAAAGATTCCTTCCTGCCGAACCAATTGGCGCGCCCACAGGAAAGACTCTTTATCATTGGCGCGTACGATCTCGTCCACAACAGACATATCGGTCGTGGACGGCAAAAAGTCTTCGCCGATGCCTTCGACTTTATATGTCTTCGGATACGCGCCTTCGGGGATCTTGCCTTTGTTCTGCCAGATCTCGGTCAGGATCGAACCTTCGATATCCACGCCCACGATGCGGATGTTTGGATTCTTCGACTTGAGATAGCGGCCAATTCCAGAGATCGTTCCGCCGGTGCCCATGCCAATGATGACATCGGTCACGCGGCCTTCGGTCTGCTCCCAGATCTCGGGGCCGGTCGTCAGCTCATGCGTCTTCGGGTTATCTGGATTGTGATATTGATTTGCCAAAATTGCATTGGGAGTCTCGCGCGCATATCTTTTAGCGACTTCATAATACGAACGCGGGTCGTCCGGTCCGACCGCGGTTGGCGTGATGACAACTTTCGCGCCGTAAGAGCGCAGGAGTTGTATTTTCTCATTGGACATTTTATCGGGCATGACAAAAATGGTTTTATAACCTTTGAGCGCCGCCGCAATCGCCAGCCCCACGCCGGTGTTGCCGCTGGTGGC
>JAJYOH010000521.1 GCA_021796315.1 Chloroflexota bacterium | reverse complement strand
CCAAGGATTGAGGAGATGGGTATGTCTATTACCCAAACGGGTACTTAAACGAAACGTGGATGGAATTCCATCCACGTTTCGTTTCTCAAAAGACGTTCAAATACCCGTGTCTGTTTTTTGATCTGCTCACTAATCGCCCGGAGTAGGCGTAGCCGACATGCCTGGACTGACGTCAGCGATCGGTCTCAAATCCTTGAGCGACTTGGGCGTACCGTCATTGCCATGTGTGACAAATTCAGGATAGGCCGATGTGCCATGCTCGTGCAAATCGAGACCTTCGATTTCACCGGCCGCAGAGACACGCAGTGTGCCCGTGAGCTTGACCGCGTACATCAGCGCGAAAGAGACAGCCAAAGTGGTCAACGTAACTGCGCCGCTGCCGATGGCTTGTGAGATTAATTGCCCGGCGCCGCCACCGTAAAAGAGGCCGGTCACAACGGAACTGGTATCGGCTCCCGTTGGAGTGGGCAGACCGAACTGCCCGGAAGCGAAGAGTCCCAGCGAGAGCGTGCCCCAGATACCGGCTACCATGTGAACCGGCACGGCCCCGATCGGATCGTCGATCCGCAAATACTCCATCAGATCAATCGCCCAGATCACAACCAATCCGCCGCCAACGCCGATGAAGAATGCGCCCACCGGGTCAACCCAATAGCAGGGACAGGTGATCGCGACCAGACCGCCGAGGAAACCATTGACGGTCAAACCGAGGTCCCATTTTTTGCTGCGGATGTAAGAATAGATCAACGCGGTCAAACCGGACGAGCAAGCGGCCAGCGTGGTGTTGAAGGAAACCCGGCCGATGCCTTGCACGTCCATGGCTGAGAGCGTGCTTCCGGGATTGAAGCCATACCAACCGAACCACAAGATCAAGCCGCCAAGAGCGCCAAGGATAATATCGTGGACGGGCATCGGGCCGCCGCCATCGCGCTTGAAGACGCGTCCAAGTCGCGGACCGAGAACGATCGCCCCGGCCAAAGAGATCGCGCCGCCGATGGTGTGAACCACAGTCGAACCGGCGAAGTCGCGGAACGCCAGCGGCTGCATAACAGCCAACCAGCCGTCCGGTCCCCAGGCCCAGTGTCCGATGATGGGATAAATGAATCCGGTCACGCCCACGCTGTACAGCAGGTCGCCGATAAAACCGGTGCGGCCAACCATCGCGCCCGAAGTGATCGTCGAGCAGGTATCAGCAAATGCGAACTGAAAGACCCAGAAGGCAAGCAACGAAACACCGGTTGAGCCATAAGTGGCCGGCAAGCCCATCAGGAAAAATCCAGATGTGCCGATCCAGGGCGTGCCTGGCATAAACATAAAAGCGAAGCCAAATGCCCAGAACGTAATGCCGCAGATGCAGGTATCGGCGATGCCCTCGACCAAAATGTTCACCGCTTCACGCGAACGGGCAAAACCGGCCTCCAACATTTCAAAACCGACCTGCATACAGAAAACGAGGAAGGCGGCGATGAGAGTCCAGGTTGTGTTGATGGCGTTCACTTCCGGCGTCGGAGTATCCTTCAACCCTGCCGCGTGGACGATCTGTGGAACGAAAAGCTGGATCAGCCCCAAAACAATGAGCAGGCCAAGGACTTTGCCTGTCATCAGAATCGTCACGTTGCGTCTTAGAACGGGATTCTTGACGTTCCTCATAAACCTTTGACGTAATTCTTCGACCTTGTAAACCATAGATGTTTTCTTTAAACTTTTCATCTTGTTCTCCTTCGTTTGATGAAGATGAATCCATGGATACTATTTTATGGAATTACACTGACAAGCCCATTCCCCTAATGGGGTATTTTGCCCTGACAACTTGCCAGCATGGATATTCATAACCAAAAAATTTCTCACCCAAAAGGAGCATGCAGCCTGAAAACAAAAAGACTTGTGAACGATGAGCTCACAAGTCTTTTACAAGGATTAAGTTTTACTCAGTCGCAAACCTTTGTTCCTCTTGTTGACCCACCGGCACAACGCGGACAAAAGTATTTTTCCAATCGGCCAAAAGATTCAACACCTTTTGCGATTCTTCATTCTGATGGTTATGTTTCAATTCATCCGCATAGACCGTCAGTAGTTCCTGAAGATTCTTCAAATCCTTTTCGCCGACTTCCTGCACAACGACCTTTGCGCCTTTCGCGAGTCGGCGCTGGATGGCGGCGTGATCGAAATTGAGATGCGGTTGCAGACAAAGATAAAGCACGCCGCCGGTCATGCCTGCGCACATCCACGGACCGGGATCGCCCAACACGACCACGCGGCCAGCGGTCATATACTCGCACAAAAATCCTTTGACGTTCGCGCGCGCGCCGATGAAACCGAGACTGTCGTTGAGCGGTTTGGTAATCTCGCCGCCGATCACAACATCCGCGCCGGAGAGACGGATGCAGGCTCGCGAGTCAGCGTCACCCTGCACGATGACGATGCCGCCCGTGCCGCCGTAAGCCAGACTTTTTCCAACGGAACCGTCTATCAACTTTCCATCATGGTTGTAACCTTTTGTGATCACGACGCGTCCGCCGGAAATTCCCTTGGCGACTCCATCCTGCGCGCCGCCTTCCACGCGGATGCAAACCGGGGCGGCGTTATATGCGCCCAGTCCATTGCCCGGCACGGAACTGCTGAAGAAACGCAAAGTCGTTGTCGGCACAGCGTTGGTATCAATATCAACCATCGGCTGACGCCACGTTTCGCGATGACCGCCGATGCCGCCGTGTCCGGGCTGCCAGGCCCAATTGTGACGGAAGCGAGTCAAGGCTCCGGTAAGATGCGTGCCGAGCGCGCGATCCACCGGCGTGACTTTATCATCTTCAAATAAAACAGTTTCCTGTCGATACGTTGTAAAACTTTCCATCACCAAATTTGAAATGATGGTGGTCAGGTGATTGCGCGGACGATGCAACGGGCCGCGATCAATCTCAATTGTTTCATTCATCGGCAAAGAAATCGGGATGGGCTTTGCCAAATATTCATCGAGCGGCACGAGCATTTCGGCAAGATCAATTTGTTCCTGATGCGAAATTTGCATCAGCAGATCAGAACGACCGACAACATCCTGCGCACGTTGGATTCCCAATCTTGCCAGTGTGTCTTTGATTCCGTCTCCGACGCCGGTGAAAAGATTGACGAGAGTTTGTGTGGCCTGCTCGAAATCGCGCGGGACAAAATGTTTCAGGCCTTTCTCAGCCGCTTCTTCCAGCGACTCGATCTGGGTCGTGATTCCGACATGGCATGTCCCAAGCTGACAGTCGCGGCAGACCGTGCAGCCGATGGCAACCATCGGCAACGTGCCGAACCCGATTCGATTTGCACCGAGACACATCAACTTGAGAACGTCCGCGCCGGAGCGCACGCCGCCGTCAGCCCAGATCTCGACTTTCGAGCGCAGACCCGCTTCACTCAAGGCGCGATGCGCTTCCACGATCCCGATCTCGGCGGGCAATCCCACATAACGAAGTGAATGTTGACGCGCCGCACCCGTCCCGCCATCGTATCCGGTTAAATAAATAATGTCCGCGTCTGCTTTGGCAATGCCGATGGCGATGATGCCGATGCCGGGCACGACCGGAACCTTGACGGCGACGCGCGCTTTTGGATTGATGGTTTTTAGTTCCTCGATAAATTGCGCCAAGTCTTCAATCGAATAAATATCGTGATTGTTGGACGGCGAAATTAAATCAACGCCGGGCTGGGCATGTCGCGCCGCCGCAACTTTTTTCGTGACTTTGCGCGCGGGTAAGTGACCGCCCTCACCGGGCTTGGCTCCCTGCCCGACTTTGATTTCCAACAAGTTGGTTGAATTGATCGTCTCAGCCGTGATGCCGAATCGTCCCGACGCAATTTGAATGCCGCGATTGAACGGATATTTTCCAAACAGGTCGGGAATTTCTCCGCCCTCGCCGTTCAACGAGATCATGTTCAAACGATAAGCGGCCTCCGCGTACGCGCGATAAGCGACTTCGCCTTGCGACCCAAACGACATGGATGCGATCAGGAAAGGCAAATTGTGCGACGTGATTCCCAAATCAACATCTTCGGGTTTGATATTCGATTCACTCGGATAATTGAAATCAAGAATGTGACGCAGTCCAACCGGGTTGCTCTTCGCAGTATTTTCAACGTGCGCCTCATACGTTCGCCAATCCGATTCGCCCGTGCCCAATTTTCCAGCCGCCTTCCAGATCTTCGGATAAAAATGATTCACGCGTGAAAGCTCACCGCGGCCGACGCTGTTATAAACAGTTTTTCGCGCGGCAATGTCAGCATCCAAATTTTCCCAATTCAATCCGCCGAGTTCAGAGCCTGCATAATTCGTCGCGCCGAGCGCCAGCGCCAGATTACTGCCCAACCCGATGCCCGCAAACAAACGTCCATAACCGCGCGCTTCATGAATGCCCATCGTGCTCGTACATTT